>JAOACV010000668.1 GCA_026417675.1 Verrucomicrobiia bacterium | reverse complement strand
GGTGGACACCGGCCAGTGGTTGCTCTACCGCTACGATCCCCGGCGCGCCGAGCGCGGCGAGAACCCGATGCAGCTCGACTCCGCGCCGCCCAAGGTGAAGGTGCAGGAGTATCTGCTGTCGGAAAACCGCTTCAAGATGCTCACCAAGAGCAAACCCGAAGTAGCCAAGCAGTTGTTCGCCGCGGCGCAGAAGGACGTCGAGACGCGCTACGCCTACTACCAATACCTGGCCTCGCGCAAGTTCGGCCCGCAACCCGCGCCGGCCCCGGCGCCCGCCGAACCCGCCAAGTAATCACGATCAGAAGGAGACAATCATCATGGACCTGACCACCAACTACCTGGGCCTGAAACTGCGGACCCCGCTCGTGCCGTCCGCCTGCTCGCTGTGCGAGGACCTCGACAACATCAAACGCATGGAAGACGCAGGCGCCTCTGCCGTCGTGCTCTTCTCCCTGTTCGAGGAACAGTTGCGCGCCGAGAGAGCGGAACTGGAACACCACCTCGAACACGGCGCGGAAAGCTTTGCCGAGGCGACCAGCTTCTTCCCGAAGGCGAGCGAGTATCGGCTCGGCCCGGAGGAATACCTCAGCCACATCAGCAAGGCCAAGAACACCGTCCGCATCCCCGTCATCGCCAGCCTCAACGGCACCACCGTCGGCGGCTGGATTGACTACGCCAAGCAGATTCAGCAAGCCGGCGCCGACGCGCTGGAACTGAACATCTACTACATCCCCACCGACATGGACCTCGGCGCGGCGGAGGTTGAGCAGACCTACGTGGACATCCTGAAGGCGGTCAAATCCGAGGTCACCATCCCGGTCGCGGTCAAACTCAGCCCGTTCTTCAGCAACATGGCCAACATGGCCAAGCGGCTCGACGCCGCCGGCGCGAACGGTCTGGTGCTCTTCAACCGTTTCTACCAGCCCGACATTGACCTTGAGGAGCTGGCCGTGAAGCCGAAGATCCTCCTCAGCACCCCGCAGGCGATGCGGCTGCCGTTGACCTGGATCGGCATCCTCCACGGCCGCGTCAAGGCCGACCTCGCTGCCACCAGCGGCATCCACACGTCCGAGGACGCGCTGAAGATGCTTATGGCCGGGGCGAACGTTACCATGATCTGTTCGGTCCTCTACCGGCACGGCATCGAGCACATCCGGCTGATCGAGCAAGGCATGGTCCAGTGGATGGAAGAGCGCGAATACGACTCGGTCCAGCAGATGATCGGCAGCATGAGCCAGATCAAATGCGAGGACCCCTCCGCGTTCGAGCGCGCCCAATACATGCGCGCCCTGGCCTCTTACAAGGCCGAGTAGTTCGCGTGGATTGCGGCATCGGGCGGCTTGACGAACGCGTCAAGCCGCCCATGTTGTGTCGTAATTCGTTGTAGGCCGCGTGCCCGCACGCGACGCCTGTAGTCATCATGAAGTTCGTAGACGAGTATCGCGACGCCAAATCGGCGCAACGCTACGCGCGCGTCATCGCTAGGATGACCACCCGGTCGTGGACAATCATGGAAGTCTGCGGCGGCCAGACCCACGCCATCGTCAAGTTCGGCGTGGACGAACTGCTGCCCAAACAACTCACCCTCGTCCACGGCCCCGGTTGTCCCGTTTGTGTCACGCCCGTCGAGCTGATTGACAAGGCCATTGCCATCGCCTCGCGCCCGGAAGTCATCTTCTGCTCCTTCGGGGACATGCTCCGCGTGCCCGGCACCGAAAAAGACCTGCTCTCCGTCAAAGCCGCCGGCGGCGACGTTCGCATCGTCTATTCGCCGCTCGACGCGCTGAAGCTCGCCAAGGAGAACCCGCAGCGGCAAGTCGTCTTCTTCGCCGTCGGCTTTGAGACCACCGCGCCCGCCAACGCGATGGCCGTCTATCAGGCCCGCGAGCAAAGCGTCGCCAACTTCTCGCTGCTTGTCTCCCACGTCCTCGTGCCGCCCGCGATGGAAGCGGTCCTGTCGTCGCCCAACAATCGCGTGCAGGGCTTCCTCGCCGCCGGCCACGTCTGCACCGTGATGGGCTACACCGAATACGAACCCATCGCCGCCAAGTATCGCGTCCCCATCATCGTCACCGGCTTCGAGCCGCTCGACGTGCTGGAGGGCATCCGCCGCGCCGTGGCGCAACTGGAAAAAGGCGAAGCTCGGTTGGAGAACGCCTATCCCCGCGCCTGTCTCTTATACACATCTCCG
>JAOACV010000667.1 GCA_026417675.1 Verrucomicrobiia bacterium | reverse complement strand
CAGGCGTGTTCCCGATGATCCCGATCACGGTGAGCTTCTTCACCAAGGAGGCCTCGCACGACCGGCGGCGGGCGTTAAAACTGTCGGTGGTCTATGCGCTGGCCATCGTCGTGACCTTCACGCTGGTCGGCGTGGTGCTGACGCTGTTGCTCGGCGCGGGCAGCGCCAACAAGGTCGCTGCCAACCCGGTGGTGAACCTCGCCATTGGCGCGTTGTTCATCGCGTTCGCGCTGAGCCTGTTTGGACTGTTCGAGTTCCGCCTGCCAACCTCGTGGATTGACGCCGCGCAATCGCGGGCGGGCGCGGGCACGGTCGGCGCGATGTTCATGGCGCTGGTGTTCACGCTGACCAGCTTCACCTGCACGGCGCCGTTCATCGGGCCGTTGCTGGTGGCGATCACGCAGGGCGCTTGGTTCTGGCCGCTGGTGGGCATGAGCGTTTTCGCCGCCACGTTTGCGTCGCCGTTTTTTCTGCTGTCGCTGTTTCCCGGCTGGCTGGCGGGACTGCCCAAGAGTGGCGGCTGGATGAACTCCACCAAGGTCGTGATGGGGTTCCTCGAACTGGCCGCGGCGATGAAGTTTCTCAGCAACGCCGACCTCATCTGGAACTGGGGCGTGTTCACGACGCCGGTGGTGCTGGCGAGCTGGGTGGTCCTCGCGGCGCTGACGGGGCTTTACATCCTCGGCAAGATTCGCCTGCCGCACGATGAGCCGGTGGAAAGTGTAGGCAGCGTGCGGCTGCTGTTCAGCATGGTCTTTCTCGTGACGGCGCTGGTGATGGCACCCGGGCTGTGGAAAATCCCGCCGCCGAATCTGATTGATTCTTATCTGCCGGTGCCGATTGCCTTAAAGCAGGAGGAACGGCTGACGTGGGGCGACGATTATCAGCACGCACTGACGCAGGCGAAGGCGCAAGGCAGGAACATCTTCATTGATTTCACCGGCTACACCTGCACCAACTGCCGGTGGATGGAGATCAGCATGTTCCCGCAGCCGGAGGTGGAGGCCGCGCTCAAGCAGTTCATCCTCGTCCGGCTCTACACCGACGGCGGCCCGCGCGGCCCGCAGAACCAGGACTTCCAAGTCAGCCGTTTCGGCGACGCGGCACTGCCGTTGTATGTCCTGATGAGTCCCGACGACAAGGAGATCGCCCGGTTCTCCGGCATGACGCGCGACGTGGCCGCGTTTGTGGCGTTTCTGAAACGGGGGCTGTAGAGGCGCTCCTGTCAACGAGCCGGGCGGATCCTCAGGGATGACACCCAAGACGGAACACTTGAACGAGCCGGTCCTGGCGCACGCGCGCAAGGATTTCACGACGTTGCAGCAGACGTGGACGGTGGGACAAGCGTTGGACGCCATCCGTCGCGAGGGGGCCGCCGAGAAGATCGTGTATTTCTACGTGGTGGACGAGGAGCGCCGATTGGTGGGGGTGCTCCCGACGCGGCGGCTCTTGGCGTCTGTGCTGGAGACGCGCTTGACCGACATCATGATTCGCCGCGTGATCACCATCCCGTCCACGGCGACGCTTCTGGAAGCGTGCGAGTTGTTCGTCATGCACAAGTTTCTGGCATTCCCGGTGGTGGACCAAGATCGCCGGATCCTCGGCATTGTGGATGTGAGCCTCTTCACGCAGAAGGTTTTTGATTTGGCCGAGGGGGAGCAAACGGAGGCGCTCTTTGAAGCCATCGGTTTTCGCGTCTCCCAAGTGCGGGACGCATCCCCTCTGCGGGCGTTCCGGTTCCGGTTCCCGTGGCTGGGGGCCACCATCGCCAGCGGCACGGTCTGCGCGTTCCTGGCGGGCGCCTATGAAATCACGCTGGCTAAGAGCCTGGTGCTGGCGTTCTTCCTGACCTTGGTGCTCGGATTGGGCGAGAGCGTCAGCATTCAATCCATGACGGTCACGATTCAGGCCCTTCGGGTCATGCGGCCGACGTTTCGGTGGTATGTGCGCGCGTTCCGGCGGGAGGCGGGGACAGCCGTGTTGTTGGGAGGGGCGTGTGGCGGGGTGGTGGGGTTGATTGTGTGGCTGTGGCAAGGCGACGCTGTCGCGGCGTTGTGCATTGGCAGCGGCATCCTGCTGGCGATGTGCGCGGCTTGTTTGTGCGGCCTGAGCGTCCCCGCGCTGTTGCACGCGCTAAGGTGGGACCCCAAGATCGCGGCCGGACCGCTCACCCTGGCGTTGACGGACATCTTC
>JAOACV010000666.1 GCA_026417675.1 Verrucomicrobiia bacterium | reverse complement strand
TGCCGAAGGAGAAGGCCCTCGTGACGCAGGCGCGGATGGTGTGGACGTTTTCGCTGGCGCATCGCAAGGGGTTCAGCGACGCGCGGCGCGATTATCGGGAGGCGGCGGCCCAAGGCTATCGGTTTCTCATCGAGCGCTTCCGCGACGGGGATCACGGCGGCTATTTTTGGAAGACCGACCTGGCGGGCGCGCCGGTGAAACAACACAAGTTCGTCTATGGCCAGGCGTTCGTGATCTACGCGCTGGTGGAGTATCACCGCGCCAGCGGCGACAACACGGCGCTGCGGCACGCGATGGAACTTTACCGGACGCTGCAGCAGCGCGCCCACGACGCGAAACGCGGCGGCTGGGTGGAGCATTTCACGCGCGACTGGAGGCCGCTGGCGCTGCGCGATCCGGCGGGCGAGGTGGAGGTGGCCGGCCTGAAAAGCGCCAACACGCACCTGCACTTGATGGAAGCGCTGGCGGAACTTTACGAGGTCACGCGCGACAAGGAGGTGCGGAAGTCGTTGGAGGAATCGCTGCGGCTGAACATGAAGTATTTCTATCCGCCCGACGCGAGCAAGTCGTGCTTCCACCGCCAGCCCGACTGGTCGGCCGTCACCGACCCGCGCAGCGCGGGATTGTCCTACGGCCACAACGTGGAGTTTGCGTGGCTGATGGTCCGCGCCGAGCAGGTGCTGGGGCGCCAGCCGTCGTGGCGACATTTCTACGCGCATCTGGACCACGCGTTGCAGGTCGGCTACGACCGGGAGCGCGGCGGGTTGTATCATCGCGGCATCGGCAACGAGCCGCCGTCGGACACGACGAAGGTGTGGTGGGTGCAGGCGGAGCTGATCGCGGCGTTGACGGAGGCGCTGCTGCAAAAGGCCGACGCTGGTTACGAGGCCGCGCTGTTGCAGACGCTGGAGTTCGTTGCGCGCCACATGACCGACCCGAAGGACGGCATCTGGGTGGACAGCGTGCTCGCCGACGGGCGGCCGCGCAACACGGCCAAGGCGCACAACTGGAAAGCCAACTACCACGACGTGCGGGCGCTGGTGAAGTTCGTGGAGGCGTTTGCCGGCGAGACGAAACGGGCACCCTGACGCGCCAATCGCAGCCTGCGGCAGAAATCCCGCGCCTCTCGTGCGCGTCGGAGATGCAACGCCCGCTCTGTCACGGCCTGCGCGGGGGATGAACCATGTTTCGCTGGGGGCGATCCATCTTCCCGTTACGCCGGTTGCACCCTTTCTGCAAAGGCGCGCGCACGGAATTCCCGCTTGCAAAGAAGCGCCCCGACGGCATCGAATGGCGGTCATGCGTCATCTCTTTTTCATTCCGCTGTTGTTGTCGGCGGCCGGCGCCTCCGCCGTCGCGCCAGACACGACGGCGCTCCAGGGCGATGGTTGGTCGGCGGCGTTTCGCAACGGCGTGCTGGTGGAACTCCGAAACACGCTCAGTGGGGATGTGTGCGTGACGGCGGGAAAGGCCGCGCCGCTGACGGGGGCGCGGCTCGCGCGCGACAAGTTGGCCGCGACGGAAGCCGCGGAGTCGTTGCAGGCCGTCACGGTCGGCGCGGACGGCTGCGACGCGCAATGGCGCGACGGGTTGCGGCTGAAGCAAACCATGGCCGCGGAACGCGGCGAGTTGGTGCTGCGTCAGGAAGCGGTCGCGCCGTCGCCGCCGGTGGTGGGCGTGCAGTGGGGCGTCGCCGATGTGTCGCGCCACGTCGAGGTGTTGGTGCCTGGCCACAGCGGACTTCGGTTCGGGTCGGATGCCCCCGACGGCACGTTCCGGTTCGAATATCCGATTTCATGGGAGGCTCAATGCGTGCTTCTCCAAGGCAAGCGCGGCGGGTTCCTGATCTACAGCGACGACACCGCGCCGCAGTTCAAGGTTTTCCCCAACGGCGGCTATCACCGACCCGAAGCGGTCAAGCTCGCGTTCGCCGACAGCGATTACGTCATGTTCGAGAAATCCACCGGCAAATTCGGCACCCATCCCGGCCTCGCCGCCGGCCAGCACGTCAACCACAACGTCATCGAACTCAAATACGTCCAGTGCCTGCGCAAGCTCGTCAAGCCGATCATCCTCACCCGCAGCGGCTATCCCAAGTCGCAGCCCGAATACGAACTCAACCGCGCCACCGCCTCGCTCGGCTGCGCCGAGATGGCCGCGTTCGGCAACGGCGGCGGGTTCCTCATCCGCCCGGATCT
>JAOACV010000665.1 GCA_026417675.1 Verrucomicrobiia bacterium | reverse complement strand
AGATGTGTATAAGAGACAGCTGTTGGAGCTTTTGAAACAACTCCGGTGAGCGCGTCACAACCGCGAGCATCGTGAATCTGAAGACCACCGTATCCATCGCACTGCTCCTGTGCGTCCTGGCCGACGCCACGGCTCGGGATTCCTCCGCGCTTAAGCAACTCCGCGAGACGCGCAAACAACTCGCCCACAAGCAGCGGCGAATCATCTTCAACAACGACGGCTGCGACTGTCTTTACTTCCCGAAAAACGAACAAGCCACGGTCGCCAAATTTCTCGCCAGACGCACGACGCCGCTGGCCGGCACGCAGGTGGACGCCATCGCCTACTGCACCATCAGTTCCGGGTTCAGTTTTTTCACGCACCGCACGAAAGCCGGCCAGGTGCTGACGCGGCAGCCCGGCGATTTCGGGCTGCAGCCCGGCGCGCGGAACATCGCGCGGGACTTGATTGATCAGGGCGCCGACTGTCTGCAGGCGGTCGTCGAATTCGCGCACAAAAACAAGATGGAATGTTTCTGGTCCATGCGGATGAACGACACCCACGACGTCGAGCATCGGCCGGAGAAGCCTTATCTGCTTTACCCGCCGCTGAAGGCGGAGCATCCCGACTGGCTGGTGGGCGAGCCGGTGAAAGGGTCGCGCTTCGGCCGATGGAGTTCGGTGGACTACGCGCAGCCGGAGATACGCGACCTCGCGTTCCGGTTCATTGAGGAGGTCTGCCAAAACTACGACGTGGACGGCGTGGAACTGGACTTCTTCCGACACCTCTGCTTTTTCAAGAGCACCGCCCACGGCGGCAAAGCAAGCCAGGCCGAGCGCGACATGATGACCGGCCTGATGCGCCGTGTGCGCGCGATGACGGAGGAGGTCGGTCTCCGGCGTGGCCGGCCGATTCTGGTCATGGTCCGCGTGCCCGACTCGGTGGAGTTCAACCGCGACATGGGCTTGGACGTGGAACGCTGGTTGCGGGATGGCCTGCTGGACCTGCTCGTGACGACCTGTTACTTCCGTCTGAATCCGTGGGAAACCAGCGTCGCGCTCGGCCACCAATACGGTGTGCCGGTTTATCCCTGCCTCAGCGACCCGCGCGTCAGGGGCGAGGACCGTTTCCAGCGCGGCTCGCTGGAGAGCTACCGTGGCCAGGCGGCGGAGGCTTGGGCGGCCGGTGCGGACGGCATTCACCTGTTTAACCTCTTCGATGTCTTCGGTGGACGCTCACCCGTTTTCAAGGAGATTGGCGACCCGCAGGCGCTCCGGCAGATGGACAAGCTCTATTTCGCCACCGTCCGCGACGGCGATCCGGGCCTCTGGTTGGTTGACGGCGCGAAATACCGCAGCCTGCCCGTGCTCACACCCGCTTATCCCAGAATCATCACGGCGAGCAAGCCGCTCTCGCTCGACCTCGCCGTCGGCGAGGACTTCGATGCGAAGACCAAAGCTCAAGTGACGCTGCACCTTCAGATGCCGACACTGCGGAACGTCCGCGCCGTGTGCGTGAAACTCAACGGCCACGAACTCGGCGGCGGCCAATTGGTCAACGGCTGGCTTGATCTCCCCGTCAACCCCGCGTGGATCAAGAAAGGCGCCAACCGCGTCGAGGTCGCCCTCAACCCTCAGTCCGCCTCTGAGGAGGCGTGGACGGTCGCCTATGAAGCCGACGAGCTGCCAGCCAAGCCGTGGACACGCGACCCCGGCTCGCCGCGCACGGAGGAGCGGCTCGGCAACGGCACGTTGACCATCGCCGACCGCGGCACGGTGCCCGGCGACTATCACTACTACCGCTATCCTTGGGGCGCGGACCCGGCGGGCAGGTCGGTCGTCGAAGCGCGCGTGAAAACCGTCTCCGGCCTGAGTCGCATCATCATCACCAACGGCGAATCGCAGGAACGGCTGGAGCTGCTGCCCGACCGCATCGAACTCTGGAGCCGCAAAACGGTTCGCCATGTGATGGATACCACGAAGGACTTCCACGTCTATCGCATCGAAACGCAAGGCAGGGACATCAAAGTCTTCGTGGACGGCAAACTGCGTCTCAACGCGCCCGGCGCCTACGTGAAGACCGCCGGCAACCGCAACGAAATCTGTTTCGGCGCGTCCGACAGCACTAGCCTCGGAGAGGCATGCTGGGACTACGTCCGCGCCCGTGTGGACAGCC
>JAOACV010000664.1 GCA_026417675.1 Verrucomicrobiia bacterium | reverse complement strand
GTCTGCATCCCTCCCGTTCTCAGACCATTCGCGCAGACCGGAATGTCTGCGCCACCCATCTGAAACCTCCCCGCCAGCGCGCGCAGCGCGGTCCACGGATTACCCCGCTCCTCAAAATGAATCCGCCCTCCAACCAGCGTGACGTGGTCCCCACGCGCCGTGAACACCAACACCGGATCGGTCGCCACCACCGACAAGCGCCCCAGCCGCGCATCCGAGGAGGCGCTATCCAGAAACGCCACGTGTCGCCCGCCGCGCAGCTTCCAGAATGCCTCGAACGCCGACCCGACGCTCGCGCAAGTTTGGGTCAACACATCCATCGCGGCAGACTCTACCGCCGACTACGAAAGGTTTCAGCACTTTCTCGCGCCGAGATTTATAGCGCGTAGCAGCGCAATAGATTGCACCTCCCTAGGGACAATTGGTGGAGCGCGTTCTCCGAACGCGCCGACCGTTGTGACGTTTCCAGCTTTCCGATTGATTTTCACAGCCCTTCGGCTAGCGTCATCAGCGATGATTTTACCGATTGTAAAATATGGTCATCCGGTGCTGCGGCAGCGCGGCAAGCGCATCGAGACGGTCACACCGCAGATTCGCGAACTGGCGGCCTCGATGCTGGAGACGATGCGCGCCGCCAACGGAGTCGGGCTGGCCGCGCCCCAGGTGGGCGAATCGTTGATGCTGCTGGTGGTGGACGTGAGCGAGGCCGAACGGCCCTCCAGCATGCAGATCGCCGGACAGGACGTGGATGTAGCCGCGCATATGCCGCTGGTGCTTGTGAACCCGCTGCTCAGCGAGCCGTCGGGCGAGGAGATCGGTGGCGAGGGTTGTCTGAGTTTTCCCGGCATCTCGGCGGACATCACGCGCGCGG
Organism: Verrucomicrobiia bacterium; assembly: GCA_026417675.1. Lineage (GTDB taxonomy): Bacteria > Verrucomicrobiota > Verrucomicrobiia > CAIQCK01 > CAIQCK01 > JAOACV01. The sequence goes on along the minus strand of JAOACV010000664.1, from coordinate 1,340 downwards.
AGGCAATCACGGTGACGGCGACGGATCTTGACGGCCAATCGTTGCGGTTCCGTTGCAGCGGCCTGCTGGCGCGCGCCATCCAGCACGAGGTGGATCATTTGCACGGTGTGCTGTTCACCGACCGCATGGATTCGGCGACGAAAGTCAGTTTGAGCGGGGCGCTGAAGCGTTTGCAAAAGGAGACCCAAGCGGCACTGGGGCCAGCGCGCAAACGCGGTTTGCGCGGCCTGATGGCGGCGCGCGGCTGACAATGGACTTTCTGCGCACGCTGCTGGGAACCTGCGCCGGGCTGCGTTTTTACGGCCTGGCGCTGGAGTGGCGGACGGCTGACGCGCTGAAGTATTTGCTGAAGTTGGTCGGACTGTTGACGCTAATCGCCGCCTCGCTGGTGGTTCGCGGCGCCCTGCGTCTGGCGAACGAGGCCGGGAGATGGATGGAGGAACAGAAGTTCCTGCCGGAGTTTTCGATCGAGCAAGGCCGCGCGCGTAGCGCCGTGCCGCAACCTTATGCGCGTCGCGCTGGCGACTTTCAGTTTGTCCTCGACACGACGGGCGCAACGACCATAAACGCTGTGAACGCGCCGATGGGAATCCTCGTCAGCAGCAACAGTCTCTTCGCGTGGAACGAATTCAATCCGCAGCCCGAACCGATCAGCCTCGCGCTGTTTCCGGACGGCCGCGTGGATGCCGGCTACGTGACGAGATTGCTGCGCATGGCGGTCGGATGGCTGATCGTTCCGGTCGCGATGGGCATGTTCCTCGCGTTCTTGTGCGTGGCGCTCTGCCAGGCTGCAGCCTTTGGCGGCATGGCCTCGCTAATGGAAAGCATGATGGAACCGCAGTTTCAGTTCGGCCAGTTGTTCCGGATCGGGATTTTGGCGCTGACGCCCGCGTCGCTGGTGGCCTTGGGTTACGCGGCGCTTGGTCTCTGGCAAGGCTGGCTCTCGTTCATCTATCTGGTCGTGTTCGCGTTTTACTTCACCAGCGCCACGGCGGTTTGCCGGCCGCTGCTGGGACCGGCGGAGGAAAGGGAGTTTTGAGCACGCGGTCATTCTTGTTGTCAGCGAACGCCGACAGGCACAATCTTTATTGTCCGTGAACCGACGGCTGGCCAATCTCATGGACCGCACGATCCTGCGGCTCGCGTCGCGGATGATCAGCGACGGCCACAGCGATCACGAGGACCATTCGGAACATCGGCAGAGTTGGAGCGCGTATCCGCGCGATCTCGGCTCATGGGAAACCTTGTTTGCGCTACCCGAGACCATGCCTGATGTCGAACTTGGCCTCGGCAAACCCGTCTGGTTGGGGCCGGCCTCCATGCGGCGGTTTCAGTTCCCC
>JAOACV010000663.1 GCA_026417675.1 Verrucomicrobiia bacterium | reverse complement strand
ACGGCCTACATGCGGTGCAGCGACAAGGCGGTTTACTTCGCCGGGCCGCAGATCGGCAAGCTGCTGGCCATCTCCGCCGAGGATGGCCGTTACCTCTGGCATCATCCCTACGACAACTACCAGGTCATCCTGCGCGGCAATGTTCTCTACGGCATCCCCGGTTCCATTGACCAGGACCCCGCGCGCAAGTTCGACGCCCTCACCGGCCAGGTGCTCGGTGAGATCAAGGTCGGCCGACGCGCTTGCACGCGCCCCACGGCATCCTGCGACGCCATCTTCTTTCGCGCCGGCGAAGGTTCCACGCGCCTCGACCTCGCCAAGGACCAGCCACAGATGGTTTCGCCGATGCGCGCGCAATGCCACGACGGCGTCACCATCGCCAACGGCCTGCTCTACTGGTGGCCCTCGACCTGCGATTGCAACCTCTCGCTGCTCGGCATCACCTGCCTCGGCCCCGCCGGCGATTTCGAGTTCGGCAAGAAAGCTGTGGAATCCGAGCGGCTGGAAACACACGCAAACATTCAGCCCGCGCGTGACACGCAATACGCCATACGCAATATCGAGGATTGGCCAACCTTCCGCGCCAACAACACCGGCACCGTCACCACATCCGCGGCGGTCTCGGACAAGGCCCGCGCCGTGTGGAAAAACCAGCCCAGGACCGCCACGACGCCAACCGCGCCGACCATCGCCGACGGTATCGTGTTTCTCGGCGGCGACGACGGCATTGTGCGCGCGCTCGACGCCGCTAATGGCAAACAACTCTGGACCGCCTACACCGGCGGCGTGATCCGGTTCCCGCCGACGATCTGGCAAGGCCGAGCGCTGGTCAGTTCCGGCGATGGCTGGGTCTATGCGTTCGAGGCGAAAACGGGCCGCCTGCTCTGGCGGTTCCGCGCCGCGCCGATCGAGCGCCGGATTCCGATCTACGGCCAGTTACTCTCCACCTGGCCGGCCGCCAGCGGCGTCCTCGTCGAAGACGGCGTCGCCTACGTCGCGGCGGGTCTGACCGACTACGATGGCACGCACGTCTTCGCGCTTGACGCCGCCACGGGCCGCATCAAATGGCAGAACAGCACGTCGGGCATCCTCGATCCCGACATGCGCGCCGGCGTCGCTGTGCAGGGCCACATGCTCATCCACGATGGCAAACTCTACATGGCCGGCGGCAACGCAGTCTCGCCCGGCGTCTATGACCTCGCCAGCGGCCAATGCCTCAACGACCCCGCCCCGCTGCGCGTGACGCAACGCAACAACATGATCGGCGCGCGCGCTCCGCGCGGCTGGGAATTGTATCTGGTCGGCACCAACGTCATGGTCAGCGGCAAACCTTTCTACGCCGATCCGCAATATCCGGTTTATGACGTCACCGTCACCAACAAGACACTGGTCACCTCGACCGCCGACCGCGACCTGCTCTGGGTCAACAACGCCAAGCTGATATGCGTCCCGCAGATCAAGGAATCGCGTAACGAAAGGTTGATGCAGGCGTGGGGCCGTCTATCCGTTCCGAGCTTGAAACCGCTGTGGGAACACGCCTGCAAAGACAGTCTCGCCTTCGCGCTGTGCCGCAACGCCGCCCTCGTCGCGACCGCCGCCGAACTCGCGGCGCTGGACCTCCAAGACGGACGCACGCTCTGGACTCAGCCGCTGCCCGCGCGGCCCGTCGCATGGGGCGTCGCCGTGGACCACGCCGGCCGCGTTGTAGTGACGTTGGAAGGCGGACAGGTTGTGTGTTTTCGATAAACGAGCGCCGGGGAAACTCTACGTTCCCAGCCGCGCGCCCCCGCTCCAACAACGTCGGAGCGCGCAGTCGGAAGATTTTTGGCGCTTGCCTAGTGGCGGCAGCAACCTACACTGCCGCCGTGAGCACGGCATCGGCAATAACGCAGCCTTCGACACGAGGCGGGCAAAGATTCTTCGCCCTGACCCGCTCCCGGTTTGCTTCACGCAGGGAGGGGATGCATCCGCAAAGCCAGTGGGCTGGCTTTGCTTTCGCAGTTGGCCCGCGCTGACACCGCTCGCCGGATACCACCGAACTTGAATAGCAGGAAAATGAAAAGAACTTTCATCGGGCTTTGCTTTTTCGCAATGATGATGGGCGCAGCGGCGCGCGGCGGCGAGACGGCCGATTCCGCGCTGCGAGAAGAAGCCATTCGAACGCTGAAAAAAGCGGCCACTTACTACTACGAGAACGTCGCCAGTCACGGCGGCTATGTT
>JAOACV010000662.1 GCA_026417675.1 Verrucomicrobiia bacterium | reverse complement strand
AGATGTGTATAAGAGACAGGCTCTGCATCACTCACCTCGCCCCGGTTGCCGCGCCCGCGTCGGCGCACTATGTCGTGACCAAGGAAGTCAGGAACGGCCGCACGATCACCGACATCCGGCGGCTTGACAGAGCCGGCCGCGTGGACGAACTGGCCCGGATGCTCGGTGGTCGCGGCGAAGCCGCGCGCAGGCACGCCGAATCGTTGCTGCGATGAAACGGCTTTCCAGACAACTGTTTCAGCAAGGCTTCATCCTGCCTCCCAACCTGAGCTGCGGCACGCTGGCTGATTTCCCGGAGAGGGTCGTGCAGTTTGGCGAGGGCAATTTTCTTCGGGCGTTTGCGGACTGGATGCTGGACGTGTTGAACGAGAAGGGTTTGTTCGGCGGGAAGGTGGTGGTAGTGCAGCCCATCCGCCGCGGCTTGGCCGCGACGCTCAATGAGCAGGATGGTCTCTATACAGTGCTGCTGCGCGGCGTGCAGAACGGCGCCGTGGTCGAGACGCGGCGCATCGTCACGGCCATCAGCCGCGCGCTCAATCCCTACGACGCATGGGAGGCGCTCGCGCAGTGTTTTCGCAGCCCGGCGCTGCGCTTCGTCATCTCGAACACAACCGAGGCGGGCATTACGTTCGCCAATGAAGCTTACCGTCGCGGCCAATGTCCGGAGTCGTTTCCGGCCAAGGTAACCGCGTTATTATTCGAGCGATTCCTGGCCGTCGGGGGCGACGCCGCTCGAGGGCTGATTTTCTTGCCGTGCGAACTCATCGAGCGCAACGGCGACGCGCTGCGCCGCTGCGCGCTCCAACATGCCGAAGCGTGGGGTTTGGGCCAGGCGTTCGCTGATTGGGTCCGCGGCGCCAATTACTTCGTGAACACACTGGTGGACCGCATCGTTCCTGGCTACCCGCGCGACGAGGCGGCGCTGCTTGCGCGCGAGCTGGGCTACGAGGACGAACTGCTGGACGCCGGCGAGGTGTTTCACCTGTGGGTCATCGAAGGGCCGCGGCGCCTCGCGGAGGAGATCCCGTTTCATCGCGTCGGGCTGAACGTCGTTTGGACCGACGACCTGACGCCCTACCGCGCGCGCAAGGTGCGCATCCTCAACGGCGCGCACACCGCGAGCGTGCTGGCGGCGTTTCACGGCGGCATGAACACGGTGCGCGAAATGGTCGAAGACCCGGTGTTCGGCGCGTTCGTGCGCCGCGCCATCTTCGAGGAGATTCTGCCAACGGTGCCGTTGCCGGAGTCGGAGAAGGCCGCTTACGCCGAGGCGGTGTTGGAGCGGTTCCGAAACCCCTTCATCCGCCACGATCTCCTGAGCATCGCGCTCAATTCGGTGTCGAAGTGGACCGTGCGCGTGCTGCCGTCGCTGCTGGATTACTTTCGCGCGCGGGGCTGCCTGCCGCCGTTGCTATGCTTCTCGCTGGCGGCGCTGCTATATTTCTACCGCGGCCGGAGGACAGGGCCTGACACAATCACCGGGCTGCGGGACCACGAGACCTATCTTGTCCACGACGAACCGGAGGTGCTGGCCTTCTTTGACGCATGTTGGGAGGCGCCGGAATTACGGCGCGATGTGCGCCAGCTCGTCGCAAAGGTGCTTGGCAACGAGGGAATGTGGGGAGCAGACCTCAACCGTGTCGGCGACCTTGCCGGAACAGTGATTCGCGCACTGGAAGCGATTCAAGCCGACGGCATGCGCCAGGCAGTCCAGAAGCTGCTGGGGTGAACCCATCGGCACCGTCGGGGGCGCGCGCCCGGACAGGTGCGCACCCCCATCTGGCTGTTGCTGACGCCAACTACTTTGTCCACGGGCATCGGGGGCAGACGCCGCAGCCGGGCGCGTAAGCGCAGTCGGCCGGGCAATCGGCCACGCATGCCAGCGGACAGAAGCCGCATCCGCGGCATGGGCCATACTGTTTCGCGATCTGCTGGTGCAGGCCGCGATGGTCGTTCAGGAACTTCTGCAAGTCGTTCCGAGCGGTGTCGAGCACGGCCTGCTGGGCCTCGATGGTCTTCGCATCAGCGCTACTGGTTTGCAACACGCGCAGCGCGGCCTGCTCCGCCCGCACCCGGCTTTGCAATTTGGCCAGTTGCTCCACGAACGCCTTTTGCTCCGGGTCGGCCGGGTTCTGTCTCTTATACACATCT
>JAOACV010000661.1 GCA_026417675.1 Verrucomicrobiia bacterium | reverse complement strand
GGCCTCGGCCCTGTTCGCGCTGGACGTGCTGATCAAGGGCGTCCTCAATGTCGTCACCGGCCTTCTCGAGGGGATCTTCTTGATCCTGCCGATTCCCGGGGTCGACCGGCTGATGGGCGCGCTGCGGGCGAAGAACGGCTCACCGGCGCCGTTCCAGGTGAAGTATTGGTGCATTGGCAATGAGATGTATGGCCCCTGGCAACTCGGGCACATGGCGTTGGAACATTACGTGCAGAAGCACAACTGGGTCGTGGACAAGATGCGCGCGGTGGACCCGGCCATCGTCACGTTCGCCTCGGGCAGCGTCGAAACGAAGTCCAAGGACAAGAAACGCTCGTGGAGCGAAGGCTTGCTGACTGATTGCCGCCATCACATGGACTACCTCGCGGAGCACTTCTACGTGCAGGAAAAAGCTGACATCATCGAGCACGCGAAACTGGCGGCGGACAAGGTGCGCGCGAAGGCGGACCAATTCCGTGAACTGCGCGCGCGGCTGAAGATGCAGGACAGCCCGATTCGGCTGGCGATGACGGAGTGGAACTACTGGTATGGCCCGCACGTCTTCGGCGAGCTGGGCACGCGCTACTTCCTTAAGGACGGCCTCGGCATCGCCGCGGGGCTGCACGAGTTCTTCCGCAACAGCGACGTGTATTTCATGGCCAACTACGCCCAGACCGTCAACGTCATTGGCTGCGTCAAGGCCTCCAAGACCGCCGCCGCGATGGAGACGACGGGCTTGGCGCTGACGCTTTACCGCCGACATTTCGGCACCGTGCCGGTCAAAGTGGCCGGCGAGTTCGTCCCGCTCGACGTGGCCGCCGCACTCACGAAAGACGGCAAGACCCTGACCCTCGGCGTGGTTAACCCTACCGCTCAAGCGCAAACGCTTGCTCTCACCTGCCAAGGCTGCAAACCCGCTGGTGCCGGTCGTCGCGTCAGTTTTGGCGGGAGCGACCCCAAGGCTTACAACGACCCTGATCAGCCGGCAGTTTTCAAGCTGCAAGAGGCCAAAGCAGACACCGACGGTCGGCTAACCGTCGGTCCTTACAGCGCCACGGTCTTCGTGCTGCCGGTGCGATAATGCGACGGTTGTTTCCCCGCCGCCGATGCGAGGAGGAAGCGTGTTGATGCACAGGAACCTTTCCGCCTCGTTTCCTCGGCGGTTGCGGTGCAGGCTGTTACTCGTGAAAACGGCGACGATCGGTGTTCGCCGGGCCAAACGCCTTCGGTTCACTGAGAGCCGGATTTGCCGACTTCGATCTCCGAGACGCGGCGAAGCGAAGAGCCGGGCTTGCACACGAAGGACACGCTGACCGAATCGCCCTTTTGAATGTCCTTCATGGCGCACGGCTGACCGTTGCGCACGATCTTCACATCCGTGGGAATCGTGAAGTTGACGGTGCGCAGCCTGGATTGGCCTTTGACGACCCCCTTTACGCTCACACTGTTGGCGGTCACACTGACCACCTCACCCTGAAACGGACTGGTCACTCTGTCCAGCGCGTTCGGGTCGGGACCGCGCGCTCACCCGCCCTTGACGACGGGTGTGCCGACGGCCCACATCAGGACCAACGCCACAGTCCACGCAGACGGTGTTGATGCTTTCATTTGTTTGCCTCCGTTGCGGATGACCACTAAACCGCCACGATTTTGCCCCGCGCCCTGCCGTTCCGCAACAGGTTTTCAAGCAGCGAGCACGTCAAGCGGCTCGAACGACTGGCCGAGAATGGCGCGACTGTCAAAACCAAGCCAGCGATCCAGCGCGGCGGCGTAAAGCCGCCGGAAATCCGTGTGGACGCGCGGAGCGCCGCCATCGAGCGCGTAAGGTTTCAGGCTCGGGTGCGCGCCAATGAGGCCCGCCTTGAGCCTGCCGCCGACGAGAAAGATCGGTTGCGCCGCGCCGTGGTCGGTGCCTCGCCGGCCGTTCTCCGCCAGCGTGCGGCCGAACTCGGAGAAGGTCATCAGCAGCACCCGGTCCAGCAGCTTGTCGCGCCGCAGATCGTCCACGAACGCCGCGACCGACTCGGACAACTGCCGCAGCAACGCGCCATGGTTGGCGGCCTGGCCGGCGTGATTGTCGAAGCCGCCGATGCCGCCGCCGCCGAGTTCGGCGCAGAAAACCCGAATGCCGATGTCGGCGCGGATGAGTTGCGCGATGGCCTGCAAGGTCTTCGCTAGTTGGAACGGCGGGTATTTCGACGTCGGGGTCGCGGCTTCCGCGAC
>JAOACV010000660.1 GCA_026417675.1 Verrucomicrobiia bacterium | reverse complement strand
TCGTCATCAACGCCGAACCGCTCGAAACCCGCGTCGCCCTGATGGAAAACGGCCAACTGGAGGAACTCTCCCTTGAACGCACCACCGAGGAGCGCCTCGTCGGCTCCATCTTCAAGGGCCGCATCAAGAACCTCGAACACGGCCTCAAGGCCGCCTTCGTGGACATCGGCCAAGAGAAGAATGGTTTCCTTCACTACTGGGACATCATCCCCTCCCAGCTCGACTCCAGCATTGAGACCGTCGAGCGCGAGGGCAAACGCCCTGAGCCGAAACAGCGCATCACCCAGCGCGACATTCCCAACCTCTATCCGCCCGGCAGCGAGATCGTTGTGCAGATCACCAAAGGCCCCATCGGCACCAAAGGCCCGCGCCTGACCACCAGCATCAGCATCCCCGGCCGTTACCTCGTGCTGATGCCCTTCAGCGACCAGAGCGGCATCTCCCGGAAGATCGAGGACGAGCGCGAACGTCAGCGCCTGCGCAAAATCCTGCGGTCCCTCTCCATCCCCGACGGCATGGGCGTCATCATCCGGACCGTCGGCGAAGGCCAGAAACAACGCTACTTCGTCCGCGACCTCCACATGCTCCTGAACACNTGGAAGCAGGTCGAGGAGAACATCAAGAACAAGCCCGCGCCCGCCTGCGTCTATCAGGAGCCGGACCTCATCGAGCGCACCGTGCGCGATTTTCTCACCGAGGACATTGACCGGATCATCGTGGACAACGAGCGTCAGGCGGAGCGTATTCGCGACATGATCGGTCAGATCAGCCGCCGATCGCGCAACAAGGTCAAGCTCTATACCGACCCCGAGCCGATCTTCGACAAACTCGGCATCGAGAAACAGATCGAGCAGGCGTTCCGCCGGCAGGTCTGGCTCAAATGCGGCGGCTACATCGTCATTGACGAGACCGAGGCGCTGGTGGCCATTGACGTCAACACCGGCCGCCACAAGCCGGGTCGCGACCAGGACCAGACCATTCTCCAGACCAACCTCGAAGCCGCGAGCGAGGTCTGCCGCCAGTTGCGCCTGCGCAACATCGGCGGGCTGGTTATTGTGGACTTCATTGACATGAAGAACCGCAAACATCAGCAGCAGGTCTATCAGCGCATGCGGGAGGGCGTCCGCCGCGACCGCGCCAAGACCCATATCCTGCCCATCAGCCAACTGGGCCTGCTGGAGATGACCCGCCAGCGGCAAACCGAAAGCATGAGCGCCACCACGTTCGAGGACTGCCCCTACTGCAAGGGCCGCGGCCTGATCAAGAGCACCCTCTCCATGTCGGTCGAAATCCAACGCAAAATCGGCGAGGTCCTCCGGCGGCATCGTCCGGAGCGGATTGACCCCGACAACCCGCCCGACATCCAGCTTTGCATCTACGTCCATCCCGACGTGCTGCAACGGCTCCGCAGCCAGGACGAGCACCTGCTGATTGATCTGGAAAAGAAGTTCTACGGCAAGCTCAGCTTCCGATCCGATCCGAGCTTCCACCTCGAGCAATTCAAGATCGTCAACCTCGTCACGAATGAAGAGCTGAAATAGGCCAAAAGCCGCGTTGGCACCCGGCGCGCCTCGTTCGCACGGCCGAGCGCGTTCTTAGGTTGGACCGCGTTCTCCGAACGCGGTTATGCGGTTGCTTGCGATGCCAAGCGCGTTCGGAGAACGCGCTCCACCTTTTTTTCGCCTCAGTCCCCCGGGCGGAGCTTGACGCTGGGGCGCGGCGTTCCTACAGTGTGCGGCTCACCATCGCAGAAACGAGAAAGATTTTATGGCAGAAACCAAACCGTCCGAGTTGAAGGTGCAGGCGACCAGCGAGATCCTGGGACCTTGCAAGCGATCCCTGAAGATCGAGGTCCCCAGCACGACCGTGGACGAGGAGTTCGAGCGCGTCACCGCCGAATACGTCCGGCTCGCGCATCTGCCGGGATTTCGCCCCGGGCGCGCGCCAAGACCGGTGGTGGAAAAACGGTTTGCCAAAGAGATTGAAGAAGAAGCGCGGCGGAGGTTGATCGGCAGGGTGTTTCGCGAAGCGGTCAAGCAGCAATCGTTGCGCCCGGTCGGGATGCCGGAGCTGAAGGACGTGCAGTTCGGCCGGGGCAAACCGCTGGCTTTCAGCGCCGACATGGAGGTGGAACCGGAGTTCACGCTGCCCGACTACAAAGGCATCCCGGTAAGGAAACCGCCGGTGACGGTCACGGATGAGGACCTGTCTCTTATACACATCTGACGC
>JAOACV010000065.1 GCA_026417675.1 Verrucomicrobiia bacterium | reverse complement strand
CGTTCAACCTCGACCCGGCCGACGCGGAACGCCGCATCACGCCGCGCACCAAGGCCATCATGGTGGTTCACCAGATGGGCATGCCGGCGGACCTCGACGCCTTTCTCGACATCGGCCGCCGGCGCGGCGTGAAGATTTTCGAGGACGGCGCCTGCGCGCTCGGCAGCCGTTACAAAGGCCGGCCCATCGGCGCGCACTCCGAGATGGTTTGCTTCTCCTTCCATCCGCGCAAGGTTATCAGCACCGGCGACGGCGGGATGGTGACAACCAACAACGCCGCCTACGCCGACAAGATGCGGTTGCTGCGCCAGCACGGCATGAGTGTCACCGACGCCGCGCGTCACGCCGCGAAGACGGTTGTCATCGAGGAATACCCCATCCTTGGCTACAACTTTCGCCTCACCGACCTCCAAGCCGCCGTCGGCCTCGAACAAATGAAGCGCCTCGACGGCCTCATCGCCCGCCGCGTCGCGCTCGCGGAGCGTTACGCATTACGCATTAGGCAATGCGCATTACCCCTCGTCCTGCCTTTTGTTCCGGATTACGCCCAGCCGAACTTCCAGTCCTATCCCGTGATTCTGAGTGACGAGTGCCGGGTGTCGCGAAACGAAGTCCTCCAACGGCTCCTCGACGCCGGCATTGCCGCCCGGCGCGGCATCATGACCGCGCACCGCGAGAAGGCTTACACCGATGCCTACGGTCCGCAGTCGTTGCCGATCACCGAGCGGACCAGCGACCGCTCGCTGTTGCTGCCGTTGTTCCCGCAGATGACGGATTCCGAGCAGGACCGGGTGGTTGAGGCGTTGTGCAAGGCGGTTATCGGGAACGGGAAAGCGGCAAGCGGAACGTGCTAAGAGGAAAGACAGTGACGACGACGCCAGCCAAGTCGAGTGCGGACGGACTCCGACGGCTCGGCTCGGCGTTGTTTGTCGTGGCGGGAGTCGTCTTGCTGGGGCTTGCGATGCACCGGTCTGAGCACCCGTGGGTGTTGGGACGCTATTCGCTGCCGTTTTTCCTCTACGGCCTCGCGCTTGTCGGCGCATTGTTTTTTCTCGCGGCCCTATTTCGCCGGTTCGGGCCGGCGGCGGCCGTCTTGGTTTTGGCGGGCGGGGTGACCTTCGGTGTCGTGGCTGTGGTCGCGGAACTGGCCGGTCAGGTGTATGCGTGGCTGCATCCGTGTTACCAAGTGCTCTACCTAATGCCGGACCGCGCGCTCGGCTGGAAGGCGGTGCCGGGTTTTCAGTGGACCTGGGCGGGCTACGTGGATTGGTATGCGCGGGAATTCAGCGTGCCGTGCCGGGCCAACGCGCATGGATTCGTGGATGTTGAGCATCAGGAGCCGAAGCCCGCCGGAGTCATTCGCGTGGCGATCCTAGGCGATTCCTTTGTGGAAGCCATCCAGGTCCCGCTTCCCAAACGGGCCGCGCGGTTGCTCGAGCAAAGGTTGAACGCCGCCAAGGGCGCGAACAAGTATGAGGTGCTGAACTTCGGCATGTCGAACTTCGGCGTCGGGCAGTATTTGCTGGCTTGGGAGGATCAGGTTCGGAAATTCTCGCCGGACTACGTGTTGATCTTCGTAGGCGGACTGCACATGGAACGCACCGTCACGCCCTCCGAGAGCGGGCAGTTTTCCGCCACGCAGGGAAGGCAACTTGAGATTCGTCCCGCCTTCGCGGTCGAAAACGGCCGGCTCGTGCGCAGGCCGGCGCGGGATTACGAGGAGTTTTGCAGGCTGCAGGAGATGTTGATTCAAACCGAGTTTGGCGGCGCGCGGTCGCGGCGTCGAGCGCATCAGTTCTTCCTCCAGCCTTACCTGGGATGTTTGGGATATTCGTCGCTGCTGAACCTCCAACTACAGTTGCAGGGTCTTGTGAAGACAATGGTCAGGGATGTGAACGCCGAGGTTCTTGCCATCAATCTGCGCATCCTTGAGGAGCTTCAGCAGAGCGTGAAACAAGCCGGAGCGGTTCTGGCCGTCATGGATGTCTCGCAAGAAATGGCCGACTGGCGGCAAGGCGCCGAGCTGTCCGAACGCCTCCGCGCGTTCTGCGCCGAACGCGGCATAGGCTACGTCCCGGTGGACGCTCAGATGAAGGCTGCCCGCGCGCAAGGTCTCGGCGTTCGCTGGCCCCGCGACCGGCATTTCAACGAGACAGGCAACCGTGTGTTTGCGGACGCCATGTATGGCTGGTTGAGCACTGCGACAACACGGGAATAACTGGCAAGGGAAACTCCGTGACAAAACCGTTCGAGGTCTGACTATGCGCGCGATCATCTTTGGTGCCGGAAATCATGGGCGGGTGGTGCTCGACATCCTGCGCGCGCAAGGCCGCGAGGTCATCGGCTGGCTGGACGAGAACCGCGCGCTCTGGGGAACCCAAGTCGCCGGCCTGACCGTGCTGGGCGGGCTGGATTGGCTGCGCGAGCACAGGAGTGGCGATCTCGGCGTCATCGCGGGCATTGGCAACACGAAGGCGCGCGTGGCCGTCTCAAAGGCTGTCGAGTCGCTGGGCGTTCCTCTGATCAATGCAATTCATCCCTCCGCGGTGATCATGCCGACCGCAACGCTGGGCCGCGGCATCTGCGTCTGCGCAGGCGCGATCATCGGCACCAGCGCCCAAATCGGCGATTATGCGCTCATCAATACCGGTTCCTCGATTGACCACGATTCCGTGCTCGAAGAAGGCGCCTGGGTGTCGCCCGGCGTCGTGACGGCCGGCTGCGTGCGAATTGGCCGCGGCGCCTATGTGAGCACCGGGGCCGTCTTGGTCGCGGGCGTGAGCGTGGGTGCCGGGGCGGTGGTCGCCGCCGGCGCGGTGGTCACCAACGACGTCCCGCCGGGCGTCCTCGTCATGGGTGTGCCGGCGCGGAAGGTCAAGGACGTTGACGAATCTTTCAACTGGACGAGCCTGGTGTCCGGCCTGAGCCGTAAACCGGGTCAAACGAAGCCATGAAGACAGAAATCCCCATCACGCGACCGTTGTTCGACGACCGGGAAATCGAGGCGTTGGCCCAAGTCATCCGCTCCGGCTGGGTCACCCAAGGGCCGAAGGTTGCGGAGTTCGAGAAGGCTGTGAGCGACTACACCGGCGCACGCTATGCGGTCGCCACGACGTCCTGGTCCACCGCGATGTTTCTGGCGATGCACATCAAGGGCATTGGCCCGGGCGACGAGGTCATTCTGCCGTCCTTCACCTGCGTGGCCACAGCCAACGCGATCCGGGCCACGGGGGCGATGCCGGTGTTTGTGGACATGGACCGGCGCACCTTCAACCTCGATCCGAACCTGATCGAGCCGGCGATCACGCCGCGAACGAAGGCGGTGATGGCGGTGCACTACTACGGCATGGCGGCCGACATGGACGCAATCAACGCGGTCGCGCGCCGTCATAACCTCTGGGTTTTTGAAGACGCGGCGGTCGCCCTGGGCGCGAGCTACCAGGGAAAGAAAGTCGGCAACCTCGGCGCGCCGACCGGATTCAGTTTCCACGGCCGCAAAATCATCACCACCGGCGACGGCGGGATGCTGACGACCAACGACGAGGAACTGGCGGCGCGGGCGCGCATCGTGCGTTCCCACGGCGTGTCGGTGTCGGACTTCGCGCGGCATCAGGCTAAGGGCGCGCTGATTCAGGATTACGTCGAACTGGGCTACAACTTCCGCATGACCGACCTGCAGGGCGCGGTGGGCGTTGAACAGATGAAGAAGTTGCCCCTGATCCTCTCCCGGCGGCAGGCGCTTGCGGCCCGTTACGACGAGATGCTGGCGGAAATGCCGGAGGTCGAGACGCCTTATGTGCCGCCGGGCTACGAGCACTCGTATCAGACCTATCTCGTCTGGCTGACGCCCAAGTGCCGGGTCTCTTTGGAGGACATCCTCAAGGCCACCGCCGCGCGCGGCGTCTCCTGCCGTCATTCCATCATTTGCCACACCCAGCCGTTCTACCGGAAACTCTGCGGCGAGTTGCGACTGCCGGTGACGGAGGAGGCTGCGCGGCGAACGCTGGCTTTGCCGCTGTATCCGCAGATGACGGAGGAAGAACAGAATTACGTCGTGGCCACGCTGAAGGACGTGCTAGTGGGCGGCACAAGATGACAAAATTTCCCCCAAGATGCGCGGCCGCATGACCGCCCGGTGAACTCAGTTGCCATGCTTGGATGCCCTTTTTGCGGCGGCGAATGCCGCCAGATGTATCCCATCACGTTAGGGTCGCAACGCCAGTGGCTCTTGCGTTGTCAACGGTGTCTATCCTGCTCGCCCGACGGCAGTTTCAGCGAACAGGCCCTCCATGAATTCTACGCAAGCGACTACTTTGAAGGCGCGGAATGGCAAGTCCAAAAGAACCGCTTGCTCGCGGCGGATTACATCCAAAAGGCCGACGCCTGCGGCCTGCTGACGCCGGGTCTGCGTTACCTCGAAATCGGGGCTAGTTACGGCCACTTCGCTGATGCCTGCCATCGCAGAACCCACTCCACTGTGGACGTCATCGAGTTGAGCCGCGACTGCCGGCGTTACATCGAATCGCGCTTCTCCGGCATACGAATCCTTGGGGCGACGCTGGACGATGTGCCCTCTGACCGTGTCTATGACCGGATTCTTTGTTTTCACGTTATCGAACACGTGCCACTGGTGCGCCTTTTCCTGTCGCAAGTTGCCGCCCATCTGGCGCCCGGCGGGCGCCTCCTCATCGTGACACCCAATGCGGCTGCGCGCTCCTTCCTTCGCAACGGCGCGCGATGGGGCTGGAGCTGCACCAATCAGCACTGCACCTTTCTTTCCCCTTTCATCCCGGATTCCTTTTTTCAATCCGCAGGCTTTGATGTCCTCGCGCGCCGCTCCGTCCGGCCTGCGCCGATTCACACACCCAGCAGCGTGCTTTTGGTCATTGAGGAAGGACTCAGAAGGCTCGACCGGTTGCATAACGAATCACTTTCGGCGCGGACCTTTTGCGCGAAGGTCGCTTGGCGGGTGCTTGCCGGTTTGCGACCGCAATTTCAACAGAACAATCCAGAGGCGACACTGCTAAGAATCGAGCGATTCTTCCACCGGTTCCAAGGCGCAAACCATCGCGACGAACTCTTGCTGCTCTTGGCCAAACGTCCATGCCAGACAACCAGTGACACAGCCGCCTGAAACGCGATTGCGAGGCGGTCCGGCTCAACCCGATGAAGCTGTTATGTTGCGTCCCGAAGCTTGCGTTGTGAATCCGACGGTCTCCTTTGTCGTTCCCTGCTACAAATACGCGCATCATCTCGCGGAGTGCGTCAACTCGATCCTGTCGCAAAGCTTCACGGACTTCGAGGTGATCATCATGGACGACTGCTCGCCGGACCACACCCCGGAGGTGGCGGCGTCCTTCAAGGACCCGCGCGTTACTCACGTGCGGCACGAGCGCAACATCGGCGCGGTGGCCAACATCAACGACGGCATCCGGCGCGCGCGGGGCAAGTATGTTTGGGTCCTGTCGGCCGACGACGCGCTCGTGCGACCGGATGCGCTGGCCGACTATATCGCCGTCGCGGAAAAGAATCCCGGCGTGGGAATGTTGTTCTCATCGGGCGTGCTGCTGCCCGACCCTCATGACACCGGAGACGTGGACCTGCCTGAAGTCATCACGCGCGAAGGGTGGGGGACAAACGTCATTGCGGAGACGCTTCGATCCGGTCGGGATGAAATCATCCCCGCCAAGGCGTTTTTTGTGGAAGTAGCCAACACGATCCAGATTTGCCCGCCCACCGTGATGTTCCGGACCTCTGGATTTGCGAAGGCGGGGCTTTGGCCGGAGGACGCGAGTGTGAAGCATTGTCCCGACTGGTTGTTATGGGCGCGCTTTGCCTTCTTCTTCGATGTCGCTTTCATTGCTCGTCCCGCGGCGGGATACCGGATGCACGCGATGAGCGAGTGCCGGACTTACCGAAGTCGAGAACAGCCAGCGTTGCGCGACGCGTTTTTCGCCGTGTTATGGAAGATGCTCGAACTAGCTGACGGCGATCCCTCGGCGGCGGAAGTTCTTGATGCCATTGTGAAACATGCGCTCTCGGCGATGGCGAAGACGCTGCGCGGTGAAACCAAGCTGCCGTTCACGCTGACCATTCAACAGGCCGAGCAGATCATACGGAAACACGCGCGCAGCCCGCGGGAAGCAACCCTGCTCTGGCGGCGGCTGCGCCGGGAGTATGCCGACGTGTGCAGCCATCTCAGCAAGCGGCTCCTCGGCGAGGGAGACCGAGAACGGGCGCGAGTGTGTTGCGCCGAGGCGGTTCGCAGCAATCCGCTCAAGTTGAAGACTTGGTTGAGGCTGGCTTGGTTAAGTTGCTGCGGCGGTGACCGATAGCGAGTCGAACCCCACATGAAACCGCTGGTCAGCGTTATCATTCCGACCCATAACCGCAAGCGGTTGCTGGCGGAGGCGGTGGACAGCGTGCTCGCGCAGACGGTGCGTGATCTGGAGGTCATCGTTGTGGACGACGGATCCACCGACGGCACGGGCGACTCGGTTCGCGAACGCTATGATCGCGAGCCGCGCGTGCGCTACATCTGGCAGGCAAACGCCGAGCGCGCCGTCGCCCGCAACCGCGGCATCACGGCGGCGCAAGGCGAATTCCTGGCGTTCCTGGATTCCGACGACGCCTGGCTTCCGCAGAAGCTGGAGAAACAGTTGCCGTTGTTCACGCAAGACTCCGCCGTGGATCTGGTCCACAGCGGTTATGCGATCATTGACGAGAAGGGAGTCAAGGTTCGCGATTTCGTCCTCAACGAAGGCGTCGCCGGGGACATCTTTCTCGACATGATCCATCAGAACCAAGTCGGCTCGCCCACGGCGATTGTGCGACGGCGCGCCATTGAGCGTGCTGGTGTGTTCTGTGTGAACCCGGCGTTGCTGACGTTCGAGGACTGGGAGTTCTGGACGCGGGTATGCTACCGGTCGCGNGCGGCATATATCGCGGAGCCGCTGGCGCTCTATCGCATGCACGGCGGGAACACCGAGCGCCCCCTTTCGGCGGTCTCCTATCGCGCTTTCCTGCGCGAAATCCTTCGTTATGTGTCCGAGGATGATCGCCCCAAAGTCGCGCAAGTGGCGGCGCGACGATTCCTCGGCCTGGTCCGTCGGGCCGAAGGACAAAGGAATCTGCGGGAAGCGTGGCGCACGGTCTTCATTGCTGTCGGTTGCCTGGGCTGCAGTTTTGTTTGGAGACACTTGTTGTCCAGCCGACGGCTTCTTGCCGACCTGTTGTTGGGCCGCAAGGTGGCCGATATCTTGCGTGTGATGCTGGGCCGACCGCTGTAACAGTGAACGTGCTCCAAAAAATCCGGAATCAGTTTGTTCAAACACCCGTCGCCATGCCGGCGCCTGCGGGACGGCGCAAAGTGCTGATCTTCGTGCAGTCCGACGCTTGGGGTGGGATGGAGAACCACTTCCTGACGCTGACGCTGAACCTGGCTGCGACACAGGAGTATTGGCCAGTCGTGGCGATGTTGCGATTGCCGGCAACGGCGGAGGCATTTGATGCTTTGGCCGCGAGGGGCATTCCGGTGATGCATTTGTCGGGCGTCAACGACTTCTCTTTGCGGGCGTTCATCAAGTCCCTGTGGTGGCTGCGACGCATCCGGCCGGAGATTGCGCATTTTATGCTGGGCGGACCGGGCGCGTTGCCCTGCCCGACGCTGGCGGCGTCGCTTCTAGGCCGGCCGTTCCTCCTGACCGAGCACGGTTGTTTCGACGAGCACATCGCTCCGCCGGGCGTCTTGAAAAAGTGGATCCGCCGCTGGGTGGGACGGCGCGCCGTGACGACGATCTGCGTGTCGAACGAAACCCGCCGCCGACTGGAGCGGGTGTATGGCGTGCCCGCTGGGCGCATGGTCGTGATTCACAACGGGGTGGATTTGAAGGCGTTTGATGATCGCGCATCGGCGGAGAGCAGCAGCGACTTCGGCTCTCGACACGCGACACGCGACGCTCGAACCCCAGTCATCATTTGCGTGGCGCGATTGAACGCGTTGAAGGGGCATCGCTATTTGGTCGAGGCCCTGTCCGGCCTACCTGACGCGGAACTGTGGCTGGTGGGCAACGGCGAGACACGGTTGGACCTTGAACGCCAAGCGGCCCAATCAGGCTTGGCATGCCGCATAAAGTTCCTGGGTCAGCGGTCGGACGTGCCGCAACTGCTCCGCCAGGCCGATGTGTTTTGCCTGCCCTCGCTCACCGAAGGTTTGCCTTTGTGCGTGATCGAAGCGATGGCCGCGCGCCTGCCGGTCGTGGCGGCGCGCGTAGGCGGCTTGACCGAATTGGTTGTGGAGGGCGAGACGGGATTCCTCGTGGAGCCGAAGAACCCCGAGGCGCTGCGGGACCGGCTCGCCCGGTTGCTCGCCGACCCCGCGTTGCGTGAGCGGATGGGAGCCGCGGGCCGGCGGCGGGTCGAGGAACAGTTCAACCTGCCGACCATGCTGCGGCGAACCCGCGAAATCTACGCAAGCGTTTTCCAAGAGCGCGCGGCGGGAACTGAACGCGGCGCGCAAGAATCATGAGTCGCTCCTTGACGCCGCGCCTGCGCATTCAGATCGTGTTGCCATTCCTTGGCATCACGGGCGGCAATCTGGTGCTGGTAGAACTGGCAAACCGGCTCAAAC
>JAOACV010000659.1 GCA_026417675.1 Verrucomicrobiia bacterium | reverse complement strand
CGGCTACGCGGCATGGGTCGGCCAGCATGCTATGTCGCGGGCCGAGAACGCGCATTTGGCGCACACGGGCAGTTTCGGGGTGTTCGAGACGACCATCAACGGCACGCCGGTAGGCGAGTTCGGCGAGATGGCGCTCTGCGCGACACAGTTGGGCGTGCGCGTCATCTTCGGTTCCGGCGACCTGGCGTTTACGAAAGAAGCCCAAGCCTTGGTGCCGGGCATGGAGACGGTGGCCGTCAAACGCGGCACGACGCCGGGCCGGGGCGACGAGTGCGACCGAGACGCCTACGCCAAGCGCAACCTCGCGGCCATTCATTGTCAGCCCGAGCGGGCGCGGGAAATGATCCGGGCCGGAGCGGAGCGGGCGATCCGGCGCGCTCAGCGCGACGCCAGCTTCGGATTCCTCCGCATCAAGCCTCCGTTCGAGCGCGTGACGATCCTTCGCCGCCACGGTAATCAACCCAAGCAGATCGGCCGCTCCAGCCATCCCTGTGACGGCATCGCTCTGATGAACGCGCCGATGAAATACGAGGTGCTGAAAGAATAGGAGAGCGCCGGGCGATCATGGCTGAGCCGACCATCAACGACCTCGGCGCGTGTCAACAGTGCGGCGAATGCTGCCGCATCCCCTGCGAGTTGATTCCGTCGGACTTGCCGCCGTTGCTCCGGCAGTTTGGAATGTCTCTCCCGGAGTTCTTTCAAGAACGCCTCATCGCCATGCTGATAGGGTCCCGAGCCTGCGCGGATGTGGTGCTGATGATGGTTCCGGTCAAACGAAGCACGGCGGGAGAGAGGTTCAACAAATTGCTCGCGGACAACGAGTATGCTCACGCCGCGGGAACATGCGTTTTCCTGGTCGAGAAGAAGTGTGCCATCCATCAGTTCAAGCCGCGTGGAGGGCGGCTCCTCCAGTGTCACAAGATCACGGGCAGCGTGACGATCCGGTCGCCGTGGGACTGGTATTTCGCCCATTGGTTTTACAACCAGCACTTGTTCGAGATGATCCTGCCTGGCATCGCCGGGGTGTTCGGCGAGTTGCGGTCGGTTTTCCAACAGATGAGCCGGGCCGCGGCGTGGTATGGCTATGGGGCCGAGTATTACCAGTGGCAGCGGGAGCGGGACGGCATCATCGCCCACAGGTTGTTCCCGCTGTTCAATGGCGCCGGACCGCGAGGCGGGTTCTTTGTGATGTGCGACTGACCGGCCCGGGGACCTCCGGCGGTTGGCGCTCCACGTGAGATGGTGGAGGTGAGGGGATTCGAACCCCTGACCTCCTCGTTGCGAACGAGGCGCTCTCCCAACTGAGCTACACCCCCACCGGAGCCGCAGGACTCTGTGTCAGCCGACGGCCGTTTGCAAACAAAAACTTGTTCCCCATTGCGCGGGGGACTAGGCTCGCGGCGAGACGCGATGATGGCGGTCGGTTCGATTCCCAATGACGCGCAGACGTGGTTGTGGCTGGCGGGTCTCGGATTGGTGGTCGTAGCGGTGCTGCTGGCCCTGCGTGGCTCGATCCGTCGCGCGCTGGCGCGGGCCGACCACTGGCTGCGGCCGCAGCGGTCCTGGCGGCGCATCCTGATGGAGCTGTCCCGCGACGCGATGCTGCTGGTGAACCGGCGCGGGCGGGTGCTGGAGGCCAACCAGGCCGCGTGCGAACTCGGCGGCTGGACCCAGGCGGAGCTGCTGGCCCAACGGCTGGACGCGCTGGTGCGAGAGGACGAGCGCGCGGCGGCGCTGGAGCCGTTGCGGAAGCTGCCCATCCCGCGGCAGTGGACTTGCCAATTGTTTGTGCAGAATAGCAGACGCGAGCTGGTGCCGACCGAATGGCGCTGGGTGCCCGCCAGCCGCCGCGCCTTTTACATCTTCATCCGCGACCTGCGCGCCCCCGGCGAACGGCCGACGACCACGGATGCGGGCGAACTGGAGGCTCTGAGCCGCGTCAGCCACGCGGTGGGCCAGCTTCGCGATGTGACCTCCATTCTGGAACGCGCGCTCGACGAGGCGGTCCGCGCCACCGACAGCGACGCGGGCGCCATCACGTTCATTGAGCAGTCCACCGGCAGGCTGACGCTGGCAGTGCAATCCGGCCTCTCCGAGGACGCGCTGCGCGATGCGATCGCGGCCTCGCCGTTGGAGAACAACCCGCTGAGCCGGCAACTGGTGACGCGGGCGGCGACGATTTCCTATCCCGCGCTGAACCTCGCGCCGCTGGCCCCGCCGGTTGCGCAGG
>JAOACV010000658.1 GCA_026417675.1 Verrucomicrobiia bacterium | reverse complement strand
CCCCGCCAGCCCAGGGCGACAAGGGCAAGAAGAAGAAATAAAACTTCTGCTGCGCCGGAACGCGTCCTGCCTTTGCCGCAGCTTGGGAGCGCAAGAGTCCAGTGACGCTGCCGCTGAAGCGAGGAAAGGAGCGACCAATGAAACGATGGATAATAGTAATGGTGGGGTTGTAGATGCCGGCCTCGGCACAGTTTTCGCCAGTGCAGTTGGAGGTTAAGCCGATCACCAGCAAGAAGGACCTGAGCACGACCTTCGGCAACGCCGCCAGTTACGCTCACCGGCGCGCGTTGCGGATCACGCTGAAGAACACCTCCTCGCAGTCTGTGTCGGGCATCACGGTGTGATGGGGCGTTGTCAAGATCGGCCAGGACACGCACCGGCCGATGCCCCCGACGGCGTTCGGCGAGGAGCAGACGCTCGATCTCAAGCCGCTGGAGACCAAGGTCATCGAGACCGCCTCCGTCGAGGCGTTAGGCCAGCGTTGGAACTATCTGTCGCCCGAAGGCGAGAAAATCGTCGGCCACGGCGTGCAGGTCTTGGTCATCGGCAAGGTGGTGGCGGAGGAATACGTGCCGCCGACCTACAAGAAGTGCTTTGAGAAAATCAAGCCGGTGCAAGGTCCGCAGGAAGAGGAAGGCAAGACCCGCCGCAGGTCGAGTTGACTAGGGCGAGGGTCGGACGTGGTGTCAAGAACTGAGAATATAGGATTGGCATGAAGCACTTTTTACCAGTTGTTCTGGTTTGCGGGATGTTGAGCGCGGTCCACGCGCAGATTTCACCGGTTCAGGTCACGGTGCAGCCGCAGACGAAACGGCGCGGGTCGGGCGGAGAGTATTGGAGCTACACCTAAGCCAGCCGGTCGCTGCACATCACAGTGAAGAACGTCAGCGGCCAGCCGCTCAGCGACGTGATCGTGCGTTGGGGCATCGTAAAAAGCCGCGTGAGATTCACTGAGGGATTTCGCGAGGCGGCGTTCGGCGCGGAGGAGAAGATGGACCTCAAGCCGATGGAACAACGGGTGTTTGAAACGCCCAGCCTCGAAGCTGCGCGAGAGGATTCCCATTACGGCGGCACCTACTATGGCGAAAAAATCATCGGCCACGGCGTCCAGGTGCTCATCGGCGGCAAGGTGGTCACCGAACAGTTCGTTCCGCCCACCGTCAAGCCCGCGTTCGAGAAACTCAAACCAATGCCCACTGAAGACGAGAAAGACGGCAAGCGGCGGTAACGCAAGGAGTAAGACGGTCAGGTGGCCGTGGAGAGGGATTGCAACGGGCCGTAACCTGTGGCCTCGTTTCGGGGTATGAGACGGTTGGAAGGACGGCTGATGGACCTTGCGCGAATCCGAGTCTGGGACCTGTTGCTGGCGGCGATGATCGCCAGTGGAACCCGTGCGCCCGCCTTTGCGCAACTTGCCGCCGTCCAGTTGATGGAGGTCAAGGCGGTCAACACAAAGCGCGACAGCGCCTCCGGCTACGCCAACCAGTCCGTTTACGCCCAAACCCGCGCCCTGCGCATCACCCTCCGCAACACCACCGCGCAACCGCTGCACGGCATCAAAGTGCGCTGGGGCGTCGTGAAGGATCGGCTGCCATCCGGTAACCCGATCGTGAAACCCTACACAGCGGCCTTTGGCGCCGAGGAAACCATTGACCTCAAGCCGTTCGAGACGCGAACAATCGAGACCGCGCCCGTGGACGCCCACGGCGCGCGTTGGAACTACCTTCCGCCATCCGGCGAGAAAATCGTCGGCCACGGCGTGCAGGTGGTCCTCGGCGACAAGGTCGTCGCCGAGGAAATCACGCCGCCCTCCTACAAGAAGACCTTCGACAAAATCTACCCGCCCGGCGTGGACCCAACTGCTCCGGGTTGGATGCAGCGACTACAGGACAAGTCGAAACGCTAACCCAACGCCGCGGGCTTGTGCGGTCAACTCTTCCGCGCCTTGGGCAACGCGGACAAGCCTTTGGCGCCCTTGTGCCACAGCCGCGTCAGGTAGGCTTCCAAGAGGCCGGTCCCGGCGTTGAGATCGGGCCGCTCGACACAGGCGGCGACATACTCGTGGTCCACCGCGTCGCACATTTGCATCAGCGCCTTCATCCGGTCGAAGTTGTTTAGCAACGCCTGGCGGATCGGCATGCGCTCCGGGAAGATGTCTATGCCGTAGTAACCGCGGTAGCCGTGCATCTTCATCACGTAGAGGCCGGAGAACGTCATGTCCGGCGAGCACGCCCCGAC
>JAOACV010000657.1 GCA_026417675.1 Verrucomicrobiia bacterium | reverse complement strand
TGTGTATAAGAGACAGGGCCGACGGCGCGCCGGCCGCAGTGATCGCCTCGCCGGTGGTGCAGCAGGCCTATTTGGGCCTGGGCGTGGGAGCAGCAGCATGACAGCCACCGCATCGACGCTGTTGCAACTGCGCGGCGTCCGCAAGCATTTCGGCGGCGTCAAGGCGCTCGACGGAGTGGACTTCGAGTTGCGCGCCGGCGAGATCCACGCGCTGCTCGGGGAGAACGGCGCGGGCAAGTCCACGCTAATCAAGGTGCTCGGCGGTATTCATTTGCCCGACTCTGGGGAGATTTTCTTGGACGGCAGTCCCGCGCACATCCGGAGTGTGAGCGACGCGAACCGGATGGGCGTTCGCATCATTCACCAGGAACTGGCGCTCGCGCCGAACTTGACCGTTGCGGAGAACATCTACTTGGGCCGCGAACCCTGCCGGTTTGCGCTGCTGGACCGCGGACGCATGAACCGAGACGCGGTGGGGTTGGTTCGAGAGCTTCGCTTGAGCGAGATTCACGATGTGACGGCCGTCGTGTCGCGCTTGAGCGTCGCGCGTCAGCAACTGGTCGAGATCGCCCGCGCGTTGTCATCTCAAGCGCGGATTCTGGTGTTGGACGAGCCGACCAGTTCCCTGTCGGAAGCGGAGACGGAATCGCTCTTTGCCACCCTGCGCCGGTTGCGCGCGCAGGGGGTCGGCATCATCTACATTTCCCACCGACTGGAGGAAATCCTGCGCCTGGCGGATCGTGTCACGGTGCTGCGCGACGGGCATTCCATCGGCACCCAGCGCGTCGGTGCGATCAACCAGCGCGAACTCGTCCGCTGGATGGTCGGGCGCGACATTGCGCAGCATTATGCGCGGGCGGCGCATCGGCCCGGCGGCGTGGCGTTGGAGGTGTGCGGGCTGCGCAACGGACGCGTGCAGGGAGTGAGCTTCACGCTGCGCTACGGCGAAATCCTCAGTTTCGCCGGCTTGGTGGGCGCGGGGCTTCTGCATCGGACGCGGTTTGGTCAGCACCTCTACGCGATGGGCGGCAACCGCGAGGCGGCGCGATTCACCGGCATTCCGCTGGCGCGGATCGAAATCACCGTCTATGTGATCTGCTCGCTGCTGGCGGGCGTGGCGGGGATGATTTCCGCGGCGCAACTCTACTCCGCGGAGCCCGCGTCCGGCGAGGGATTCGAGTTGAACGCCATCGCGGCGGTGGTGGTAGGTGGCACGAGTTTCACCGGCGGCGTCGGCACGATGTATGGCACGCTCATCGGCGCGGTCATCATCGGCATCCTCGACAAGGGCCTCAACCAGGCCGGCGTGCACTTCTCCATCCAATACATCGTCAAGGGGCTTGTCATTCTCGCTGCGGTCTATGTGGACGTGCAGCGGCGCAACCGCCATCGGTAGAAGGGAGCCATCAGCATTGAATCTACGGTCAACCGCGTCCTTGTTATTAATGGCTCTCGCCCTGTTCGCAGGCGCATCGGCCTTCGCGGCATCCACTGATGCGACGGCGGCCAACAACGTCCTGCGCTTGCTTAGCCTCGGCCGTTTCGACGAGGCGGTCGCGCAACTCGACGCGCCCGAACTGCGCNCATTGGCGGCGCTGAAAACCCGGCTGCTTGCCGCGGTCGCCGCAAAACCGGCCGGGCCTGTGACGCTGTTCCTGCGCAATGGAGTGATNGTCACAGGAACCATTACTGCGGCCAGCCCGGCCGAGCTGGTCGTGACGAAGCTCGGCAACGTCAACGCTCACGTGCCGTGGGGCGATCTGAATCCACCGTCGCTGCACGCCGTGCTGGCCAGCGTGGCGGATGCGCGCTCGGCCGACGAACAACTGGCGCTGGGCGTGCTTGCGCGCGCCGTGCGGCTCACCACGCAGGCACAGACGCATTTTGCCGCCGCGTTTGACCTCGATCCGATGCTCGCGCCCCGAATCACTTTCTGGAGCGGCCAGCCG
This sequence comes from Verrucomicrobiia bacterium, assembly GCA_026417675.1. Lineage (GTDB taxonomy): Bacteria > Verrucomicrobiota > Verrucomicrobiia > CAIQCK01 > CAIQCK01 > JAOACV01. The sequence goes on along the minus strand of JAOACV010000657.1, from coordinate 290 downwards.
CTCAACGCGCGCCAGCAGTCCGTGCTCCATGCCGCGGCGCAGATGGCCGCGCTTTTCAAAGGCCGCGTGCGGCCGCTCGCGGGCGGGCGCATCGAGGTCAGTTACGATTTCTCCCGGCCCGAACAACTCGACGACTGGCGCGCCGTCGGCGGCACCAGCAACGACTGGAAAATCGTCAACGGCGCGCTCGTGGGCGCCGCCTTGGGCGCCGACCCGCTCCTGTGGCAGGCCGTCGTAGCCGGTCCCGTTGAATTCAGCGCGCGGCTCAACCTGCCCAAACAGGGTTACAC
>JAOACV010000656.1 GCA_026417675.1 Verrucomicrobiia bacterium | reverse complement strand
GGCGTCCACCAGCACGGCCTGCACTCGCGTCAGCAGGGAGTAATCCGCGTTGAGATGCCCCCAGCGCGTCTGCACCATGCCCACTTTCGGGTCGGTGAAGTAGTGGACCGTCTTCTGGAGCAGATCCGGCGACGGCACGAAATCGGCATCAAAGATGGCAACCAGATCGCCCGTGGCGGTTTGCAGGCCTTCTTGGAGCGCGCCCGCCTTGAAACCGGCGCGGTTGTCGCGATGGATGTATTGGACGTAAAACCCTTCTGCGCGCAACGCGGCGCACTTCGCACGCGCAATGCCCTGCGTTTCGTCGGTGGAGTCGTCCAAGACCTGGATTTGCAAGCGGTCGCGGGGATACTCCAAGCCAGCGACCGCGTCCAACAACCGCCCGACTACGTATTGCTCGTTATAGACCGGCAACTGAACGGTCACCCGCGGGAGCGTCTCCCATCGCGCCGTGGGTTCCAAGCGCTGGCGCCGGTGACGGTAATACAGCCCGACCATCAGATACCGGTGCAACCCGTAGCACGACAGGCCGAACAGGCACAGGAAATAAAGCGTCGCGACAATTGGCTGAAAAACTTCCATAGACCCCAGATTTGGGTCGCCAAGTTTAGTTGAACCTGATACTCACCTTATCAAGGCGCTGATATGTGCCATTGGAAGCGCCAAATCAAGCTCAAAGACGAACGTGCTTCAACATCGCGCCAAAATACGACCGTTGGCCGGCTTGGTCAAAGTCCGCGACCGCCTGCGCCGTGAAGGCCGGCGGGTCGTGCTGACCAACGGTTGCTTCGACCTCCTGCATCCAGGTCACGTTGAGTATCTGGCCGCAGCCAAACGGTTCGGCGATGTGTTGATCGTGGCCCTCAACGGCGACCGCAGCGTGCGCGCGCTCAAGGGCTGCGGCCGCCCCATCCTGCCGCAGAAGGCCCGCGCCGAAATGCTGGCCGCGCTGGCGGCGGTGGATTACATCGTCATTTTCCAGGCCAAGCGCGCCACCCGCGTCATGGCGGCGCTGCGGCCGGACGTGTATGTCAAGGGCGGGGACTATCGCCTAGAGACGCTTGATGCGCAGGAACGGGCTGCCCTAGCCGCGTGTGGGACGCGCATCCGCTTGGTAAGATTGAAACCCGGCTTTTCCACCACGGCCCTCGTCCGGAAGATCCAGCGGTTGCCCAAGTCGTAACTCAGGCCCTGTTGCCAGACTATCTCTTCAGCAGTTCTTCCAGCGAGACGCCGCGCAGCTCGAACAACCGCCGGATGGTTTCCTCGATCAGGTTGTTCGGGCAGGAAGCCCCGGCGGTCACACCAATGGCCACCGGCCTGCCCTTCGGCAGCCAGTCTACCGTGTCAATCTCCCGGTGCAACCTCAGGTTGTAGTGCCGGATGTGCCTATCGGAAACGATGCTGGCGGCCGATTTGATGAAGTAGGTCGGATGCTTCTCCTCGGACATTTCTACAAGGTGCGAGGTGTTGCTGCTGTTGTAACCGCCCACCACAATCATCAGGTCCAACGGTTGCGCCAACAACTCGTCCAGCGCGTCCTGACGTTCTTGCGTGGCGCCGCAGATCGTATCGAAGAATCGGAAGCGGCGCGCCAACTCGGTCTCGCCGTAGCGGTCTAGCATCGCCTGGCGCAACCGTCGTTGCACCTCTTCGGTCTCGCTGCGCAACATGGTGGTTTGATTGGCCAAGCCGATGCATTGCAGATCCCGGTCGGGATCGAACCCCGGCGAATGCGCGCCCTCGAACTTTTTCAGAAACTCCGCCTTGTTGCCGCCGCGCCGGATGTAATCGCACACGTAATCGGTTTCTTCCAGGTTGTATACGACCAAATAGTGTCCCGGTCCCTGCGCGATGGCGCGCGAACTGGTTGCCTTGGTTTCCTCGTGCCAAGCTTTGCCGTGGATGATCGAGGTGATCCGCTCGGACGCGTATTGCGTGACGCGCTTCCAGACGCTGAGCACGTCGCCGCAGGTGGTGTCCACGAGCTGACACCCGATGGCCTTCAGCCGGTTCATCGTGCCGACCTCCGCGCCGAACGCCGGGACAATGACGACGTCGTCGGCCGTCACGTCATCCAGCGTGGCCTCGGCGTTGGGACCGGACAGAAACCGGATGCCCATGCGGGCAAGCTGTTCGTTCACCTCCGGGTTATGGATGATCTCGCCGAGGATGAAGATGGTCTTGTCCTTGAACACCCGCCGGGCTGCGTAGGCCAGGTCAATTGCGCGCTCCACGCCGTAGCAG
>JAOACV010000655.1 GCA_026417675.1 Verrucomicrobiia bacterium | reverse complement strand
CATAGGTGCGACCGCCTAGTTCGTGTCCGGTCAAATCCTTGCGCACTCCTCCCCACTGCTTGAAGAAGAACGGCACGCGCGCACGTCGGCATTGGCGGAAGATGGAGCGAATCCATTCGATGCGCACCGGGCGAGCGCATGGTCCGGACTCGCCCCCCACAATCACCCAGTGGATTTCGTCGAGCGGAAGTTCGTCTAGCGGACCAATCAACGGTTCGCAGGACAAAAACCGCACGGCAGCGGGCACGGCCCGGAGGTCGTCAATCCTGCGGACCACCCGCGCGTCTTCCACCGTGACACCCATCCAAACATTCGCGGGCCAGTCTAATTCCGCCGCCAGTTCGCGCAACCTCACGCTCCTTTTGGTGAGGACCTGGAAGGTATGCTGCGGGCAATCTTGCATCGTGGCAAACACGCGTTGGATGAAGTCCAGCGGGACGTTTTCGTGAAACAGGTCGCTCATCGAGTTCACGAAGATCATACGCGGTTCGCGCCATCGCTTTGGCAACTCGATCAGGTCCGGATGAAGCGTAACCTTAAATCCGTTCCGCTAGCGGGCATTGCCCATCGCCTGCAATCGCAGCGCCAGCCGTTCGGCGTAACAGTTCTTGCATCCCGCGCTGACCTTCGAGCAGCCGGTCACCACATTCCAAGTCGCTTCGGTCCACTCGATTTTCGATTGATCGGCCATTACCGTGTTCCGCGCTGACTATACTTGTTGAAGATGTCCCTGACAATCTCCGCCGCCACTGGCTTCTGCGAGGCGAAGAACAGGTAGTAAACGATCGCGCCCTTGCTGTTGCGCATCGGCATAGGTTCGGGCACGTGTTTGAACCCTGCTACGTCGAGCAGACGTTGGCGAAACCCCTCGGCCACGGCCTTGTTGTCTTCCTTTTCGACCATGTCGCCAAAAAGGCCCCGCTCGCTGCGATAAGCGACCTGCCGCCACGACTCATCCCCCCAAAACTTGTTCATCCGCTGCAAGTCCGCATCGTCCACGCCTTCCGGGTTGCGCCAGAGCACGTTCCGGTTGATGTCCGCCACGGGGAAGTTGATGAACAATTCGATGGAGCGCATCTGACCAGCTGCCGCGATCACCTTCCAGTCCAAGTGTAACCCGTAAGGATCGAGCAGGCACAGGCCGCGGCAGTATTGTTCGTAGCGAATCTGCGGGAAAACCGCAGTGAGGAGGATCGAGTTGCAGTCGCCCTCATGTAAGTAAACGTTCGATCGCCCACCGGTCAGTTCGCGCAGGAGAGCCACCTTCTGCCCGTCAATGTCAATCAGGTGGTAAGCGCAAAAAGCGGGCTGGATGAGCAGCGCGTTTAGCGGGCTTCCCGGGCGAAACTCCCCGGTTTCCCTCGAAACGTGGACCCCCGCCCCGGCGAAGGCATCCACATAAACATGCTTGAGACGAGGATTGGTCTGCGCTGCGAGAATCCTTGAGTAGGCGGCAGCGTATTCCCGGACGATGTCGAGCTTGATCTCCGACCAGTAACCGATCTCGTCGAATTGAAGGCGTCTGGACCCGCTCATGGTGCTGCTTGAGATTATCCTTTCGTTTCTCTCTTCACCAGATCTCTCGTCTTTGTCTCGTCCATCAGGCTGTTGGGACGATACGCGCCGTCATCCATCGGGCTTCTTTGCGGCGGTGACTACCGCTGCAGACGTGTTTCAGATTCTCACTTTTCATACTCCACGATCAGTTCCGCGGGCTTGCCGGCTTCGCGGGAGAGGTAGTTGACGCCGTCGCAGTTGACGGGGTCAATGGCGAGGTTGAATTCGCCCTTGGCAGGAGGCGAGAGTTTCAGGGGCACTTCGATCATCTGCTCGGACTCGACGCGGCCAAGGTTGGCGAGAACATCGGCCGGCTTCGGGCGGTTTGCATAGGTGATGCTTTTCTCGGTCCAGCGGCCGCTGACGAGGCAGATGTTGCCGCCGTTGCTGGTCGGGTTGCCGGCGTTCCAGATGCGCAACGTGGCGGCAACGGGTTTGCCGGGCACGTCGAGCTTGAACTTCAGATACGCGACGGCGTGGTGTTCGTCGCCCATGCTCTTGCCGCCGCCGTCCACGAGCAGCGTCCGTCCGCTGCCGTCGCTGGTGCCCCGCTGGATTACATGGGCGTCCTCGCAAACCTGCGCGACCATGCGCCCGCGCGGGCCGAGGTATGCCACGTCGGATTTTCGCTCAGCCTCAACCGAGCCGTCGGCCCGGACGAGCTGGATGCTCAACGGATACTGTCCGGGCT
>JAOACV010000654.1 GCA_026417675.1 Verrucomicrobiia bacterium | reverse complement strand
ACGCAGCGCTGCACGGGACGGGCACAAGCAACGCTCCGCGCGGCATCGCCAACACGACTGGGATCGGGATGGTCTACGCGGGCAATGCGGCGTCTTCCAGCACGAACGCCAACGGCGCCGCGCTGGTCTGGGCGGACATCGTGAAGCTGGAGTGATGGAGTAGTTGGAGTAGTGGAGTGTTGGATAGTCCACTCCAATACTCCACCACCCCACCACCCCAATTGTTTATGAAAAGCATGACAGGTTACGGGCGCGGCGAGTGCGCGCGCGCCGGTGTGAAGATCACCGTCGAGCTGAACTCGGTCAACCGCCGCCAGGCGGACATCACAATCAATCTGCCGCGCGAGTTGATGGAACTGGAGCCGCGCATCCGGGACATCATCAACGCGCGCGTCTCGCGCGGCCGGCTCAATGTCGCTGTGGGCTACCATCCCAGCTCGGAGCGGCCCCAGGCGCACATCCGGCTGGACACGGGCCTAGCGAAAGCCTATCTCCAAGCCGCGAAGAAACTGCATCGTGAGCTGGGTATTGACGGCTCTGTGACGCTCGACTCGCTGTTGCGCCTGCCGGGCGTGGTCAATCTCATCGAGGCCGAGACCGACGCCGAGGTGCTGGCGCCGTTGGTGGAAAAGGCTCTGAACCAGGCGCTAGACCAGTTGATCCGCATGCGCGAGCGCGAGGGCAAACACCTGGCGGCTGATCTGACCAAGCGGCTGCAGAGAATCCGTGAGGGCGTTGAGAAGATCCGCGCCGAGGCGCCGAACGTGGTGAAACGCTACCAACAACAGTTGCACGCGCGCATCCGGAACGCCGGCATCGAGCTGTCGCTGGACGACGAGCGGCTGGCGAAGGAAGTCGCCCTCTTCGCCGACCGCGCCGACATCAGCGAGGAACTGACGCGGCTGTCGAGCCATCTCAACCAGTTCGCCGGATGTCTGGCCTCCGACGAGCCGGTGGGCCGGACGTTGGATTTCCTCTCGCAGGAGATGAGCCGCGAGATCAACACGGTCGGCTCGAAGGCCAACGACATCAGCATCGCGCAGACGGTCGTGCTGCTGAAGGGCGAGCTTGAAAAAATCCGCGAGCAGGTTCAGAACATCGAGTAGCCATGAGCGTCAAGGAGGGATTGTTGATCGTGCTGTCGTCGCCTTCGGGCGGCGGCAAGACCACGGTGTGCGAACAGTTGACGGCCGCGGACCCGAACGTGGTCCGGTCGGTCTCCTGCACCACGCGCGCGCCGCGCCCCGGCGAGGCAGACGGGCGGCACTACTTTTTCCTCACGCGCGAGGAGTTTGAGAAACGCCTGGCGCGCGATGAGTTCCTCGAATGGGCGCAGGTTCACGGCGAGTATTACGGCACCCTGCGGAAAACAGTCGAGGACCTGCTGGCGGCGGGGCGCGATGTGGTTCTGACGATTGACGTGCAGGGCGCCGCGCAGGTGCGCAAGCTCGCGGGGAGCGATCCGCGGCTGGGCCGCGCGTTGGTCACCATCTTTCTGATGCCGCCGNCGCTGGAAGTTTTGGAGCAACGGTTGAAGAAACGCGCCACCGACCCTCAGGAGAGCATCGCGCGCCGCCTGGACGAGGCGCGACGCGAGATGGCGCACTGGCGCGATTACGACTACGTCGTCGTCACCGGCACCATCCACGAGGATCACCAGAACATCCGGACGATCTTGGAGGCCGAGCGGTTCCGCAGCGTGCGGGCGCGTTTCCCAGAGGTGGATACATGAATGCGAGCGCAACCATTCTCATCGGCGTAACGGGTTCCATCGCCGCCTACAAGACGGCCGAGATCGTCAGCCGGCTGGTCAAGGCCGGCTACAACGTCCACGTCATCATGACGCGCGAGGCGGCGCTGCTGGTCGGGCCGCTGACGTTTGCGACGCTCTCGCGCAATCCGGTGACCACCGACCTCTTCGACGAACCGGCGGACTGGAAACCCGCGCACGTCTCGCTGGCGGACGCGGCGGACCTGCTGGTCATCGCGCCCGCGACGGCCAACGTGATCGCAAAGCTCGCGCTCGGCATCGCCGACGACGCCCTGAGTTCAATCGCGCTGGCCTGCCAGGCGCCGTTGCTGATCGCCCCCGCCATGAACGGCAAAATGTGGCAGCACCCGGCCACGCAAGAAAACGTCGCCACGCTGAAGAAACGCGGCGCGAAGTTCATCGGCCCCGAGGCGGGCCTACTGGCGTGCGGATACGAGGGCATGGGCCGGATGTGGAACATCGAAGGCATCGTCGAGGCC
>JAOACV010000653.1 GCA_026417675.1 Verrucomicrobiia bacterium | reverse complement strand
TCGTGGTCGCCTCTCTCCTACGTCTATACCTACACCGCCGCGTCCCCGCCAGGTCCGTAATCGGGAGAATCCGGCCCTCCGGGCCAATCAGAACCGGCCGGCTGAGACCACTTGGAAGCGCGGGTCACTCCTCTGTTCGCGCAGGATGGTCATCACCTTGTCCACGCCTACGTCGGCGGTGACGCCGTGGCGTTTGCGCAGCGTGTCGTTGTTGCTGGCCCACTCGATGAACCTGTCCGGCCAGCCGACGCGCGCGACAGGGGTTTGGAGGCGCAGGTCACTCAGGCACTCGATGACCGCGTCACCGAACCCTCCGGCGAGGGCGTGGTCCTCGAACGTCAGCAGCGCCTTGCACTGGCGGGCGTAGCGTTCGATGCACTCCACGTCGAGCGGCTTGGCAAACCGCGCGTTGATGAGCGCGACGCTGAGGCCCTGCTCGCCAAGTCGTTGCGCGGCGTCGCGCGCCAGCGGCAGCATGTTGCCGTAGCTGAAGATCGCCACATCGCGGCCGTGCTGGAGCACCTCGGCCTTGCCGACCTGCAGAATCGCCGCGTGCTCCTTCATCTGCACGCCCGCCGCCGGGCCGCGGGGATAACGGATGAAGACGGGCTGGTTGAGCGCCAGCGCGGTCGCGAACATGTCCTGGAACTCGTCCTCGTCCTTGGGCTGCATCAGCACGGTGTTGGGAATGATGCGCGTGTAGGCGATGTCGTAGAGGCCGTGGTGCGTCGCCCCGTCGCCGGCGCTCAGACCCGCGCGGTCCATGCAGAAGATGACTGGCAGGTTTTGGAGGCTGACGTCGTGCATGATCATGTCAAAGCTGCGCTGGAGGAACGTCGAATAGATCGCCACGACGGGCCGCCAGCCCATCGTGGCCATGCCACAGGCGAACAGCACCGCGTGCTCTTCGGCGATGCCCACGTCGTAGTAACGCTCCGGCATCTCGTCCCGCAGCTTGCTCAACCCTGTGCCGCTGGGCATCGCGCCGGTGATGCCGACAAGCTTTGAGTGAGTTCGGGCGAACTTGATCATGATTTCGCCGAACACATCCTGCCACGCCGGAGGCGTGCCGGCCTGGGCGGGCTGCCCCTCGCCGGTGTCGGGATCGTAGGGCGCGCACCCGTGATACTTCTCCGGGTTTTCGATCGCGTAGGGCGCGCCCTTGCCCTTGGTGGTGCGCACATGCAGCAGGATCGGCCGGTCGGCCTGCTTGCAGTATTCGAGGTTGGCGATCAACGTCTTCAGATCGTGCCCGTCAATCGGGCCTAGGTAGTGAAAGCCCAGCTCCTCGAAGATCATGCTGGGGAAGAACACGCCCTTGGCGGCTTCCTCGGCCTTGCGTTCCAACTGAAGCAGCCCTTTGCCGAAGGGCACCTTTTGCAGCAAGCTGTCGAAATCCTTGTGCAGCCGGTTGTAGGTCGGGTTGGTGACGATCCGGTTGAGGTAGCGCGAGATGGCCCCGACGTTGCGATCAATGGACCACTCGTTGTCGTTGAGGATGACAATGAGTCGCTTGGTGGTGTGGGCGACGTTGTTCATCGCCTCGTAAGTCGTCCCGCAGGTCAACGCCGCGTCGCCCACCAGCGCCACGATGTGCTCGTCGGTGCCCGCCTTGTCGTCCTTGAGGTCGCCCTTGCCGAAGAACGCCAGCAACACGACTTTCACACCGAGCGCCTTCATCACGCCGATGCTGTCGCGGACCCACTCGATCGGACGCGGGTCGCTCTTGTAAGGGATGTTGTTCATCTCGCCGATGGCCAGCGAAGCGATCTCCACGCCCGTCCGCTTCGCCGTTTCCTTGTATTCCTTCTGCACGGCGGCCTGGCGCAGATGCATGTCGTTCTTGAGCGTGCCGAGGCTGACCTGCACCCCGTCCAACCCGATCTCCTTGGCGATGGAAAGCGCCTCCGGCGTGCCGCGATTGCCAACGGACCAGTCGCACGCGCCGATCTTGAACCGTCGTTTCTCCGGCGCGGCCAACAGCGGCGCGAGCGCCGGGTTGAGCGCCAGCGCCGCCGCGGTGCCTGCGGCGCGGTTAATCATCTGGCGGCGGGTCAGGGGGTTATAGTTGGTTTGGATTCTCGTCATGGCGCAGTCTCCGGGTTCAGATAGTTCGCAATCGGCCTGTGGTCACGGACCGAAACTAGAGGAGAAGGCCTACGCCTGCAAGCAAACACCGTTTCCGACGCGCCTTCGCCCGCCAACCGCCGGGCAACCGGTCGGGAGATTCTTGGGGCCACGGATGTAACACG
>JAOACV010000652.1 GCA_026417675.1 Verrucomicrobiia bacterium | reverse complement strand
CATGTAGTGGTTCCAGTTGTCGAACACAAAGCCGATGCCGTGGTCGAGCAACGGTCCCCAGTAGGCCGAATCGAGTTCGCGCTGCGGCAACCGCGCCAGCCGGTCATAGGCCGGGTAGCAGTCGAGGAAAAATCCGCTCTTGGTCAACCCTTCGCTGAAGGTGCGCAGGAAACGCGCTCCGATCCGATACTCGCCGAATGCGTAGCGAATGGCGTGCAACTGATGGCTGCCATCGCCGCTGTATTGCTGGCGCTCGCGCCCGCCGCCGTCCACCACGGCATCCAGCGCCGAGTTGCGCAGCGTGTTGATGCCGGCGTCGAACAGCCGTTGGAGCACCGGATCCGAGGTGCGGATCACCGGCTCGTGCGGCCAGTCGTAGAGCCGCCGCCGGACGCCGACGCCGCTCAGGACAACCGGGCGCGTGGCGTTGCGAACGTGCAGTTGCATCCAGCGCAGCGACTCGTAATCGAATGCCTCGAACTCGTTAAGACCCTCGCGGCAGATGAAGCGCGACCAGCAGTAGTGATAGCTGTCGAGCCAGCGCGTCTTCTGCGGGTCGTGGCCCTCCTGTGTCATCACCTCGATGATGGTTCCCGCCGGAGCCTCGATGCGGAACCGCGGGAAGCCCGCCATCTGCTCGGCGAACTCAAAGGTCGCCTCGACGCCCTGATCCGGCTTCGGCGTCGCGGGCAGTTCCCAAGCGCCCTCACCGCGCGCCACAGCGACCGGCTCTGTGCTTACCTCAAACGAGTTCGGCATCCGGGCTTCGAACCAGTCGGCGGGGTCGCGCTTCCAACGGACGCGGCCGGAGTGAGCCAAGCATTTCGCGGGAACGATAACCTCTCGCGTCGGCGAAATCTGCCGCATTCGCAACGCTGATGCCTGCGGTGCCGTGCGATCCACGCTGTCGGCCGACCAATGACGATCCGTGCGGCACGCGGGCGGTTTGTCCGGGGGGCAGGGAACTTCGGCAGCTTGCACCCACCGTGAATCAGGTTGACATTCAACGGTCTCCCAACCATGTGGATACAAGCGCGCATCAAACTCCTCCTGCAACGCGCGAAGAAACCATCGCTTGAATTGGCCCGGCTTGTGCGCGCGGTCTAGCAACGCCAGCCAGCTTCGGTCGGTTACGACCTGTTGTTTTCTCCCGTCCGCTTCGATTTCCAGATTCACAATCAAGCCGGGTTTTCCGCCCGGCCAGGTGCCGTCGCCGTGGCCGTAAAACAACACCTCCACGCCGATGACGTTTTTGCCCGCTCTCAAGAACGGCTTCAGGTCAACCGGATCCGCGTCGAGATCGCGGGTCGCAGGGAGCCGGCCCCCATTGCACGCGCTGGCCGTTGACGGTGAGTTTGTAGCGGCTGTCGGCAGCGATCCAGCCGTCGGCGCGCGTGGGGGCCGCCGGCAACTCCACTTCCTTGCGGAACAACACGAAGCTGTTCGGTAAGGTCCGCTGCGCCGGCAGCCAGATCCACTTCGCGGGCGCCAAGGTGATTCGATACGGACGCCACGGCCTCCGGGTGTCCTGGTCGCGCACGATCGCGGTCGCCTCGATCGCCGACAGCGGCGGAGTGGAAGCATCAGTGGCCAAATCGGTCGCAGACCCGTCGGTGTTTGCCAGCGTAAAAAGCGCCGGCAGCACCATCAGCGTTCTCGCCTTCATGGCTCGATTCTCCGCGCAGGTTGTTTCGCCCCGTTGGCCGCGCCGAAGACTTCGCGCACGGCTTCGAGGTATTTCATGCCGTGGCGCTGGTCGGGTTCGAGGTAGCTGCCCTCGGTCCATTCGTTCCAACAGTTGATGTTCAGGATGCGCGGGCCGCCGGGCTTGGCGAGCAGACGGCGCTTCGCCATCACGAGCGCTTCCTTGAACCGCTCCGGCGTGTTGCCGGCGATGGTGTTGGTGAATGGATAGCCGAAGTTGCCATACTCGTCGTCCTGATGCGCGCGCGGGCTGGGGTCCCAGCCCATCGTCACGTTCGGGTAATACGGCACGTCGAACTTCCGCGCCGCCTCGTTCCAATACCGGAAATAGGCGTCACGCGCTTCGTTGTAGTCGGTCTGCAAGCGCGGCAGGGCGACGTGATGAATCCACACATACGACGTGACCGAATCGAAGCCGAGGTCCTTGACCAGCCTGGCCGGATCGGCGGCTGCGGCTTTCAGATACGCGGCCAGGTCCGTGTCATCCTCGTGGTCTGCATGGCGGTTGTAGATCTCCATGCCGTTCCAGCCGTCCGGCGAGGCGTCGAG
>JAOACV010000651.1 GCA_026417675.1 Verrucomicrobiia bacterium | reverse complement strand
GCCATTGAGTCGCGAGAGCCGCCGGCCGGCAAGACAAAAACACCTGCCGGCAGAAAACGGGGCAAAGAGGAAAAGTGGCGCGGCAGACAGCCGCAACTTCCCGCCGTTTTCGGTGTGTATATGGGAGGTGAGCGATTCGAGCCTTTCCATAAAGCCGAGAATCACGCGGCGCGAGTTCGTGACGCGGTTGGGACTGGGGAGCGGTGTCGTGCTGGCGGTGCCAGGTCTTGTGCGAGCCGCCGCCGTGTCAAGCGCGACTCTTGCCTTGTTCAGTGCGTCCATCGCATTCGGAGATCAACCCTCGCCGCTTGCGCGGCTTGTGTTTCAGCATTCCCTGCAAGCGGGAGTTCGCGATCCCAACGGAAAGCTCATCGCCGGCACGGAGATCATGCATCTGGTGCCGCAAAAAGGACGGCTTTACGCCAGCACAAGCCTCTGGACGGAAAAAGACCCTTCCATTCCCAAAGCCTGTCAGGTTCTCGTGCTCGATTCGCCCAAAGGTCAGTGGCGCGTCGAACGTCAGTTCACCACTAACAATCTCCGTTACGGAAGCCTGCGTCAGGTGAGTTTCGCCACCGACCACCCTGGCCGCGCCGGATGTCAGAAGCGGCCCGGTGGAAATCTTCTGCCGCGAGGACGCGACTGGGGAGTGGTCGGCCTCGGTGCTGGGGACGGTTAGCAGCGCCGCAACCACCCGCTCAATCGGGCAACACCGGGACAAGGTCACAGGAATTGGCCGCATCTTCGCCGGCAACCGACCGCTGGGCGTGATCAGCGGCGTTTACGACCCGGCGTCGCCGGGTCGCATCCGCTGGGATAAATCGGCGGAGCTACAAGTCCCAGCCGTCGAGCGCGTCATGGGGTTTTGCGATTGCAACGGCATCCTCTATTGCGCCACCACGCGCCACATCTACCAGCGCACGGACGGCGCGACGCCAACATGGAAAGAAGTTTATTTCTGCAAGGAAGAAATCCCGCCCGTCGGCATTCGCGGTCTGACGGCGGTGCCGAACCCCGGCGGAAAAGGTGAGGTGCTTTGGTTTGTTGCGCTGCGGAAGGTGCGACGGTTGGACCCGTCGGCCGGTTTCAAGGAAACCATCGAACTGGACATGCCTGGGTTCCTGACCGAAAAACTGGGACTCAAAGTCACCGGCGCCCTCTGCGCTTACAACGAATTGATGCCGTATGTGATGCCCGGCACGGGCGAAACGGTTTGGCTGTTTGGATTTCAGTGTTTCCACCCACCAGCGGTTCTCAACGCGCATCCCAACATCAAAGCGCGCGCGCAGAGAACAGAACGCACCAAGACAGGCGGACCAGCGCCGGGCGGCGGACGGGCCGGCAACGGGCGTTACTGCGTTCGCCGCGCAAAGGGCGCCGACATCATCTATGAAGTGGCGGAAATCACCGACCCGCGCGAGCCGCAACTGGTGGCAGTCCGCACCATCGCCGTCTCGCCGTTTCCCGAAGCTCAGGGGCGCGTGTTGTATTTCGGCGGCTACGACTGCAACTCCGTCCCCTCGCACAACACCGCATGGGTTTACCGTGGAGAGCTCCCTCGCCCATGACGGGCGTTGTTTGTAACGCTTGTTCCATTGCAAACGTCTGATGATGAAAATGAAATCCCAAATCGGTGGGTTCTGTTTCACTGCGATTTTGGCCGTGGCAACAACGCTGGAAGCGGCGCAGCGTCAGCCGCGCTCGCCGTTGCCCGACAACGTGGAGAAGCGCGAGGTGATCATCTGGAGCGACGGCGTGCGGATGGCCGGCGACCTGTATTTGCCGAAGGGGTTGAAGCCAAACGGGAAACTTCCCGCCGCGTTGTTCTGCGCGGGCACCAGCGGCACGAAGAAGGGCACCCCGCAAAGGCGAAATCACCGTTCGCGCCCGCGCGGTTCGTTGGCAGATGGATTTCGCCGACCAGGTAGCGGACATCCGCGCCGCGATCAGTTTCCTCGCGGGCGAGCCAAACGTGGACCCGCAACGCATCGGCATCATCGGCACCAGTTATGGCGGCGGACTGGTGACGTGGGTCGCCGGCAACGATCCGCGCGTCAAATGCGTCGCCGCGCAAGTGGCCGGCATGGGCGGCGGACGCGGCCCGGCGGCCGAGCAACGCGCCTATGAGCTTTGGACCAAACAGGCGCGCGGCGAGACCGAGCCGGTGCCGTTCGAGACCGGCAAACTGGGCGGCAAAATGGAGCGTTACGAGCACATGCGAAGCAACCCCGTGAAAAGCATCGGCTATCACCCCATC
>JAOACV010000650.1 GCA_026417675.1 Verrucomicrobiia bacterium | reverse complement strand
GATCAAGAAGCACGTCGATCGCGAGACCCCGATCCGCTACCTCATCGCGGAGTGCGAGAGTCCGGCAACGATGCTGATCGCGCTCTACTTCGCGCCGCCGGAGGAAAAACGAACGCTTGACCTTGTCAAACTGCTGACGTTCGCCCAGCGACAGCCGTTTGCGGCCAATGTTCAGCATTTCATCTATCCGCTCCTGCTGTTCGGCCTCGGCACGCTCGTCTCGCTGGTGCCGTTTCACACGTGGGCGCCGGTTGCTTACGGCAGCGCGCCGACCGCGACGGCGATGATGCACGCGGGCGTGCTGAAGAAGTTCGGTCTTTACGCGCTCATTCGCATTGCCCTGCCGATCTTGCCGAGCGGCGCTGCGGAGTGGAACTGGCTGTTGGTGATACTGCTTCTCGGCAACATCGTTTATGCGGCCTTGGTGGCGATGACGCAGAAGAATCTCAACTATCTACTCGGCTATGCCAGCGTCGCGCACATGGGCTTTGCGTTTCTCGGCATCGCCACGCTCAGCCTCATCGGCGTCACCGGCGCGGTGCTGGTCATGTTCGCCCACGGCATTCTCGCGGCGCTGCTGTTTTCGCTGAGCGGCTATCTGCAGTCGCAAACCGGCACGCGGGAGATCGCCGACCTCGGCGGCCTCTGCAAGCCGCTGCCGTTCGTCGGCACGCTGTTGGTGGTCGCGGGTTTCGCCTCTGTTGGTCTGCCCGGCTTTGGAAACTTTGTGGGCGAGGCGGTCGTGTTGTTCGGCGCGTGGAAGATGGAGGCATGGAACATCAAGCTCGGCGCGCTTACCGTGCCGTGGCCGGTTCCGATCGCCATCTGGGGCGGCGCCATCATCGGCGCGGTCTATATGTTGCGCGCACTGCGCGACATTTGCTTCGGCCCCGTGCCGGCCAGGTGGCAGCAACTGACCGACGCGAACATCTTCGCCCGTGTTCCCTACGGATTGCTTTTGGGCGTATTGATCTGGATCGGCTGTTACCCGAAACCGCTCGCGGATACCATCGTCCCAAGCGCGCGGCGAGTCATCGAGGCGATGGGTTATGCCAGGGCGCCTGCTGTCGCAGTCCAGGAGACGGAGAAAACGGAAAAGCCCAAAGCCACGCCGCGAAAATCCGTGGCAGGCCCCGGCGAGCGGTTGAAACCGAAGCTGCCTGGGATTCCGTAGCCAACGGACCGAATGGACCTGTCACTGCTCAAACTCGAAATCGCAACCTGCGCGCTGGCTGTGCTCGTGCTGCTGGCGCAGGCGTTTGGCAAGCGCGCCGACAAGCGTGTGCTCGGCTGTATCGCAGGCCTCGGCGCGCTGGCGATTCTGGCGTGGAGCTGTTACGCCGGCGCGGTCATGGGGCAGGGGTTCCACGACATGTGGATCAACGACGCGACCGCGTTGTTCTTCAAGCGTCTCTTCCTCGTGGGCACGGCGCTAGTGTTGTTCATGTCGGTCGGCTTCGCCAAGCACCTTGAATCAGGCGTCGGCGAGTTCTTCGCGCTGATTCTTTTCGCCTGCACCGGGATGTTGCTGACCGCCTCCGCCAACGACTTCGTGATGCTGTTCGTCTCCATCGAGACGGTGACGATCAGTTTCTACATCCTGACCGCCTACCTCCGGCGCCAATTGCCGTCGCTCGAAGCCGGCATGAAATACCTGATCCTTGGCGCGCTGTCGTCCGCGTTACTGGTCTATGGCATCACGTTCATCTACGGCGCCGTCGGCACAACCACGTTTGCCGGGCTGGGGACCTTCTTGAAAGAAAAAGGCGCGAGCACTCCGGTCAGCCTCGGCGTGTTGTTGGTGATGGCTGGCTTGGGTTTCAAGGTTGCCAGCGTGCCGTTCCAGATTTGGGTGCCGGATGTCTATCAAGGAGCGCCGACGCCTGTGACCGCATTTCTCGCCGTCGGCTCCAAAGCAGCTGGTTTGGTCGTGCTGCTGCGCCTGCTCTTCGGCAGCTTGCTGCCGCTGCAAACTACATGGGTCATCATTATTGCAACACTGGCGGCATTGACGATTCTCTACGGCAACCTCGCCGCGATTCCCCAGCGCAACATCAAACGCCTGCTCGGCTACTCCAGCATCAGCCACGCCGGTTTTCTGCTGCTTGGCATTGCGGCAGCCAATAGCATGGGCGTTGGCGCGGTCTTGTTCTACCTGTTCGCCTACCTCTTCACCAACCTCTGCGCGTTCACAGTCATCGTCTGCCTCGCCCACGCGCTGCCGAACGACGAAATCGGCAGCTACGACGGTCTCGGC
>JAOACV010000064.1 GCA_026417675.1 Verrucomicrobiia bacterium | reverse complement strand
GCCAACGGGCGTGCCTTGCAGCTTGATGACGGCACGCTTCGGCGGAGCCTCGCCCTCGGCCACAGGCCCGGTCCACGCCACGCCATCCATCGAAGTGAAGACCTTGTAACCCTTCGGCCCGTCGCTGCCTGAACCTTCGTAGTCGAGTTCGATGGCCGCCACCGCGGCGACGCGGCCCAGGTCCAACGCGAACCACTGGCCGGGCTTCTGTTCGCCGCCGGTGGTCCAGCGCGTCTTCTTGTTCCCGTCGAATGCGAGCCTGACGATGTGGGCCCCGTGGGACGCGTTGGCTTTCCAGGTTTTCGGATCGAGTTCGCCCGGCGTTGCGTTCTTGACCTTCTCGTAAAGCGCGATGTAAGCCGTTCGCGCCGACGCGCCCGCCTGCGCGTCGTCGAACAACGACTCCAACACGCCGAACGCCTCCAAGCCCAGCCGCTCGCCAAGCGCCGACGCCACTGCCGCGCGGCCGGACGCGTCCGGCGACTTGCGGAACAGGTCAAGCAGACGCGCCTTGGCGTCGAGTCCCGGCGACATCGCGATCATCCGAACCGCGCCGCGCATGGCTTGGGAGCGAAGGCTTTCCGTCGGTAGAGAAAACGCTTTGGCGCAAAGGGCCTCCATGGGCGTCGCGTCGGGCCAGCCCGACAACGCACGCACAGCCGCCTCTTGCACCGCCGGCGTCTTGTCGTCGAGCGCGGCGATCAGCGGCGTTGCGCACGGCGCGTCGGCGAAGTAAGCCATGACGCGAGCCAGCGACGGCCGCACGGCGGTCTCGGATCGGTTCCACGCTGCCACCAGCGCCCGGCCGCGTTCCTCCGGCGTCATCAGCCTCAGGGCGCTGACCAGCGCCTGCTCGGCAGCCGAACGATCCGTCTCCTGCGCTTGGGCCAGCAAACCGAGGCACGTCTCCGCGTCCGCAGGCCGGGCCACGTCGCGAAGGGCGCGCCAAGTGTCCCTGCGCACGGTCTCGTTGGGGTCATTGATGTATTTGGCAAGTTCCGGCAATGCCTGTTTGCCGGCGCGCGCGGCGATGACGGCCACAAGCCGGCTGCGTTGTTGTGGCGCGGCGGCGGCGGTCAGTTCGGCGATCTTTTGCCCTGCACCCTCCGCCCGCATGTTCGACAGGCCAACCATGGCCGCTTCGCGCAGGTCGTCTTTGGCGAGCAATTCCGCCAGCGGGGCGACTTGGTCCGGCCCGCCCACGTCGGCCAATGCGCGCGCCGCCGCCTGCTGCACAGTTACGTCGGGCGACTTCAGCAACGCCGCCGCGGCCGCCCCGGCGCGGCGTTCGCGGAGTTCAGCGAGCGCGCCGAGCAGGCGCACTTGATCCTCTGGCGCGGCTTTGGGCAACGCCGCGATCAGCGCCTCGCTCTCGTTTAGTTCCGTCGCCGCGACCCGGATGGCCGTCTCGCGAACGCGCAGGGCGCTGTCAGCCATCGCTCTGTCAAACCACACGGAAGTCTTACCCTTGTCGTTGCGCATCAACACGCGAATCGCCGCCGCGCGCAATGGCGCGGGCGCTTTCGTGTCCTCGAAGACCGCCGTCGCGACGCGCACGGCCTCCGGCCCGCGCAAGAGGTTCATGCAGGCCGCCAGCGCGCTCTGGCGCTGGAACTCCAAAGGCGACGCCACCGGTGTCAACAACGCCTTTGCACACTCCGACGTGCCGATGCGTCCGAGCGCCGTTAGAACCGCGGCAGCCAGCGCGGCGTTGCTGGAGTCCTTCAGCGACAGCAGCGGCTTGACAGCCTTCTCACAACGTCGCAGACCCAGGGAAATCACCAAGCCGACCTTGGCGTCGCCGTGCGCCTTGGGCAGCGCCGCGAGGAAGGCGTCGTCCACGCGCGAGTCTTTCATGCCCTCCAGCGCGACGCGCGCCATGTGGCTGAGCCTCGCGTCCGTCAGCAGCGTGGCGACAGCCGGCAGGTTGTTGCAAAAACCCATGCGCTCGATGGCGCGCAGAATGAGATCGCGGGCGTCATGGGTCGTCTCCGGCGCGGACAACAACGGGAGCAGTTTCGCCTGCAAACCCGCCAGCGCCTTGCGGTCGTTTCCCAACGCCATAAGCGTGGACTCCAGTTGTTGGCGGACATGCACGCAATTTGTGGAAACGCTGCTGTAGGCTTGGAGTGCCTTGAAATCGTCGAAGGTCGCGGTTGGCCCCGCGGCCAGGAGACCGGCGGTCGCAAGCAACACCGTTAGGCCGGACAAGGCGATAGGTCGAAGGGTTTGTTTCATCGTTGCTCCGTCACGGTTGCATGGGGAACTGGTTCACGTCGCACCGCTTTTTTAGTTCGATCCTCCGAAAAAGCAAGCGCGCTGATGGTGCGGCTGTGCCGGGGATGCATCGCGGGTTACCATCGAGGCGGATCGCGTGCTCCGAACGCGAACCACCCGTGCGGCGCACTTTCGGATTGATTGAGCCGCTTCGCCTGCTACGCTGCGGCCACTGTGTGAGGGAACGGACATGAGCGCGCAGACGAAAGATTTTCCCGGACTGCATGCCGCGACGCGGATTCTGCGCCACGCGCGGGCGGTCGCTTTCCTAGCGTTGTGGGCGGCTTGGCGCTGCCTGGCGGCCGAGCCGGACCCGTTGTTCGCGCTCTGGTCGAAGCTGCCGGCGGAATGCCGCGAGCGGATTGGGCTGGGCGGAAAGCCGGACGAAAAAGGCTGGGTCGGCTACAACCGCATCCATCATCGCTGGGACACGGCGGCCAATCAGCGCAGCGCGATGTTCTACCTGATGAACGCCGCCGTCCGCGGCGACGCGAAGACGGCGGAGGATGGTTGGCGCGCGGTCGAGGCCGCGTTCGCGCAACTGCAACCCGACGGCAGTTTCAACAGCCACTACGACGATGGCCGGCCGGCGAGGCGGGAGGATTGCTTCAGCGACAATGCGTTCTGGCTGTCGCACTTCTGCCAAGCCGCGCTGGTCCTGCGGGCCAGCCCGCTGTCGGACCAGTTCCGCGAGCGCATCCAGAAGTTGCGCCCGCAATTGCGCCGGGCCGCCGATTTTCTCATGGAGGGGCGCTCGCATCTCAAACGCGCCGACGCGGGCGCGGTCAACCGCCTCTTCATTGACGCCGTGGCCTACGGCCTGAGCGGTGTGCTGCTGGACGACGAGACGCTGAAAACGACGGGCAAACAAGCCGCCGATTTCGGTTTGGAGCGCCAGCGCGAGGACGGCGTCTTTCTCGAACACAACGGGGCCGACAGCAGCTATCAGGCGGTCTCGATCCAGTTCCTGCAAACCTTCGCGCTTTACTTCCCCGACAAACGCTACGACGAGGCGCTGAGCCGCGCGGCGAGGTGGATGCTCGGTCGCATCCTGCCGAGCGGCCAGGTGGACGTGACCGGCAACACGCGCACCGGTCTCGGCCAGGAACGTCTCTACGGCCGGCCCAAAGGCGTGAACTACAACCATGTGTTCATGGGCCTCGGCCTCTATGGTCTGCGCGCGGGCGACGCCATCGCGGTCGAGGCCGCCGAGCGGGCCTTCAAGTTCTACGTCGAAAGCCGGCGCGCGCGCTCGGCCGGCAAGGGCAAATGACGGCAGCCCGGATCGGCGCGCAGCTCACCATCGCACCTGCCAGAACTTGTCTTGCGACATGGCCTGGGCTTCCTCCACCGTCAGCCAGCGCTCCTTGAACTGCTCGCCCCAGGAATCGGTCATGGCGATTTCCTTTGTCTTGGCGTTGTAGCCAATGATCATGCGCATATGGCCGTTTATGACGGTGGGAACGCCGGTTTGGGGGTCGGGTTTCATTTCCTTGGCGACTTTGCCCACGCCGCGCGCGGAGGCCAGCGTCTGCAGCCAGGCGTTCCAGTCGGTGACGTTGGCGCGGTCCTTGGAGCGCAACGTGATCTTTTTCTCCAGTTCCTTGTCGAAGAAGATGCCCCACATCACCGGGAACCCCTTGTCAATGAGCTTGGCGAGTCCGGGAATTGTCAGCGGCTCGTTGATTTCCTCGAACCGCCGTCCGTTGCGCCGCGCCAGCGACGAGACCGCCTCGAACATTTGTTCGCTGGACGTGCCGCCGCCGGTGCGAGTTCCGCCCGCCATCGCCAGCACATACATGTCCGCTTGGATGCCGAGATAGCGTAGATACCGCTCCCACGTCGCGGGCACGCAGTAGCCTTTCGGGCCTTGGTTTACCATCGGCATCTCGCCGATGACGACGTCGCCGTTGGACCGCCGCTGGACCCGTTGCGCGAGCGTTTGGCGCAATTCCTGGTAGCTGATCATCTCGCCGCGGCCCTCTTTGTCGGCCAGATCGCTTGGCATGATCCGCACGCCGACATACGGCTCCGGCGTCTCCAGCAGGATGGCATGATTCTTCCAGTTCCAACGCCGCACCTTGTAGCGCACGTTGCGGCTCTGGCCGAACCATGACTGGGTGCCGTCGCCCAGCACGGGTTTCAGCGTCGCTTCGATCGCCTGCGCGGCGCGGTCCATGTCGCTCTTCTTCGCGTAGTCGCCCCGGTTGGCAAACACCATAGAGACCTGCGTGACCCTGCCCTTCTCCGCGTAGAGCGCCAACGAGAACGCCCGTGTGCCGAGGACTTTCATCTCCTCCTTCGGATACAAACGGTAGCTACCCAGCGTCGATGTGCGCGACTCCTCCGGCCAGCCCAGCCGCTTGGCCACGTCGCGCTCGTTTTCAGTCCAAAGCGAATCACCCTGCCACAGCGGCACGCCGAACGCGGTGTTGAGGTCTTGGAACTTGGTGAAGCCCGGAATGGCGAGAGCGGAGGCGGAGGCAACCACGAAACACACCAAATGCACGAAAAGAACGAATCCGCCCGACGTGACAAATTGTGTCGCCCGTCCCTTCCTTCCGGTGTCCATGTATGCCGTGGTTCCAGTTCTGAGATTCTTTTTCATGGTTGTGTCACGTGTGTCGGCATTTAACCCTCTGCTTGGCTTTCCGGCAACCCTTCCTTATACTGCGGGCCATGGCCAAGAAATCACAACCAACTTGGGGAGGCCGTTTTTCCTCCAGCCCGGCAGAGAAAGTCCTGCGCTTCACCGAGTCGGTCTCGTTCGACCGACGGCTTGCCCTCTACGACATACTCGGCAGCGTTGCCCACGCGAAAATGCTGGCGAGGATTGGCGCGCTCACCCGCGCCGAATGCGCCGCCATCGTCAAGGGTCTGGAACGGATTGGCTGCGAGATTGTGGACGGCAAGTTCAAATGGCGCGCTGACCTCGAAGACGTTCACATGAACATCGAGGCCGATCTGACCCGGCGGGTGCCCGCCGGCGCGAAGCTTCACACCGCCCGCAGCCGCAACGATCAGGTCGCCCTCGACATGCGGCTCTTCGTCCGCGACCAGATTCATGCGGTCCAGGACGAACTGCGGCGGCTCCAGCGGGCGCTGGTGAAGCTCGCATCGGTCAACAGCGACGTCGTCATCCCCGGCTACACGCATCTGCAGCGGGCGCAGCCGGTGCTGATCGCGCATCACCTGCTGGCCTACGTCGAGATGTTCGACCGCGACCACGGCCGGCTGGACGACGCTTTCAAGCGCGTCAACATCTGCCCGCTCGGCTCCGGCGCGCTCGCCGGCTCCACGCTGCCGCTCGACCGCGAGTTCGTCGCCAAACAACTCGGCTTCGACGGCGTCACGCAGAACTCGATGGATGCCGTCAGCGACCGGGATTTCATCGTCGAGTTCCTCGCCGACGGCGCGCTCATCGCCCTGCACGTCTCGCGGCTGGCCGAGGACCTCATCCTCTGGGCCTCGGCGGAGTTTGGCTTCATCCGCATCGCCGACGCCTACACCACCGGCTCGTCGCTGATGCCGCAGAAGAAAAACCCCGACGCACTGGAGCTGCTGCGCGGCAAGACCGGCCGTGTCTATGGCAACCTCGTCGCGCTGCTGACGCTGCTCAAAGGTCTGCCGATGACCTACAACCGCGACCTGCAGGAGGACAAGGAACGCCTCTTCGACACCGCCGACACGCTGCTGGCGACGCTCGGCGTGCTGACCGACATGCTGCTGAACACGAAGGTCGTGCGTGAGCGCTGCGAAGCCGCCGCGAGCGACCCCGCGTTGCTGGCTACCGACCTCGCCGACTACCTCGTCAAGAAAGGCGTCCCCTTCCGCCAGGCCCATCACATCGTCGGCGCGCTCGTTGCCGAAGCGGAGAGACTCGGCAAGCCGCTGAACGCGTTGCCGCTGGAAACGTTCAAGAAGCACTCGCCAAAGTTCGGCCCCGACGTGCTCCAAGTCTTTGACGTGCGCCGCGCGTTGGCTGCGCGCACCGCCGCCGGCGCGCCCTCGCCCGCGAACGTGAAGCGGCAGTTGAAGCGGTGGGAAAAGCTGCTGGCTGATTAACGGAGGTGGCGAATGAGCCTTCATCACGGTTTTCGCGCCCGCACCTGCACCATCGGCGTGGAAGACATCGTTTCGTGCGGGTCGTCAGCGAGCCTCTGCAGTTCCGCCGCCAGCGCGTCCACTTCGTCGGCGGTGGCGAGGGCGGCCTCGACGATGGCTGGTTTCAGGCAGGCCAGCGTCATCGGATAAAGTCGTTTCACCGCTTCGACTGGCTCGGTGGGCGTGACGATCTCAAAATGCACGTCGCACAGCCCGGTCTGCCGGCAGAGTCGCGGCAGCTTGCGACCCATTAGCGGATCGCAACCGTGCAGCCGCATCACCTTCTGGTAGAGGTCCAGATGCCGCATCAACGCCGGCGCGTCCGGATGCGCGAACACCCCGCCACAGTCAATGTCTTCGATCACCACGCAACCGCCCGGCCGCGTCAACCGCGTCATTGCCTGTAGCGCGCGCAGCGGATCTCTCAGATGCGACAGCACACAACGGCCGTAAACCCAGTCAAACTGCTCCGTCAGCAACGGCGGCGCGACCGCGTCGCCGCTAACAAACTCAATGTTGCTTAACCCGCGCTCAGCAGCCGAACGCCGCGCTTCGTTCAGGAAAAACTCCGCCCGATCCACGCCGACCACGCGCCCGCTGTTGCCGACACGCTCCGCCATCGCCAGCGTCACCAGTCCCGTTCCGCAGCCGATGTCGGCGCATTGCCAGCCCGGTCGCAAACCCGCTCGATTCAACAGCGAGCGGCTGGTCGCGCCATAGACCGCGTCCAGCACGCGCAGGCGATCCGCGGCGGGGGCGTCCTGCCCGAGCAGATAACGCGGCGCGACGGCGGACGGAGGCATTACTTCACCTCGTTGAACCGGTTGATGACAAACTCGGGCTTGAGGAAGGCCAGCAGGTTGCCGGCTTTCGGGCCGCTGTCGCGGTCGAGCAGGACGCGATAGACGGCCTTGAACGCGAGCGGCACGTCCATCGGCATCGCCTTGGCCACCTCGAAGAGCTTGGCCTGCAACGCCTCATCTTCCCACGGCGTCGCGGGCAGAACCTCGGCAAGTTTACGTAGGTAGGCGCGTTGCTCGGCGGAGAGTTCCGCCGCGCGGGCCGGCAGTGTCTCTTGCAAGCGCGTCTTTTCCGCCTCGGTCGCATAGTGCTCCAACCAATACCTGGCAGCTTGCACGCGGCGGTCGAGGTGGCGGCGCTCAACAGGGGTCAACGGCGCGCCTTTACGCTTCTCGATTTCGGCCACGAGATCGAGGTGCGGCATCTGCACGAGCGTGACGACGAGTTGGAAGTTGGCGTCGAAGAAATCGCCTTCCGGCTCGATCTCGGAGAGCAGGTAGAGACGCTTGTCCGGCTCCGGCACTTTCGGGTCATGGTAGGTCCGGTAGTGAAAGCGGTCGAACTCGTTGAAGAGCTTGATGATGTATTGCTCGTCGGGCGAGAAATTCACCGGATGTTTCGGTTGCGGCTTGATCATCAGGAACCGCAAGACCTCCGGCGGCAGGAAGTCGGCCATGTCGCGCGCAGACGCGCCGATGCCTTTCGAACTGCTCATCTTCGCGCCGCCGACAAGGAAGAACTCGTAGGGAATGTTCAGCGGCGGTTTCTTGCCGAAAATCTCGCGGATGCAGTGTTCGCCCACGTCCCGTGAGCCGCCGCGGGTGCTGTGGTCTTTGCCCGCGCCTTCGATGGTGACGGGGAAAGTGACCCACTTGGCGACCCACTCCAGTTTCCACGGCAGTTTGCCGCGCCCGTCGAACGGCGAGGTTTTGCCGGCGTAGCCGCAGCCGCGCGCCCACGTCACCAGGTCGGGCTGGCAGGTGTAGGTGACCTCCTTGCCGTCGTAGGCGGTGACCTCGGTGGTGCCGATGCGTCCGCACTGCTCGCAAATGACCTGGAACGGGAACCAGTTGTCGGGTCGCTCGGAGCCGCTGACCTCCTTGTAGATGCGGCGCACCTTGGGCGCGGCGCGCAAGATGGCGTCAATGGCCTCGTTGAACCGGCCGCTGCGATAGACATCGCGCATCCGATAAATCTCCGGGTGGACGCCGAGTTCCTTGAACACGCCGAAGAATTCTTGGATGAAATGCTCGGCCATGTCGGTCGCGTTGGAGCCTGGCGGCGGCGGCGTGTTGCACAGCGGCGCGCCGAGGTATTTCTCGAAATGCTCGCGCTGGCCGTAGGGGATTTCGTCCACAGGATCATAGTCGTCCACCCCGTAGAGGTAGCGGACGGGCACGCCGCGCTCCTTGAGCACGCGGAACATCACGTCGTGGATGATGACGCCGCGCAGCGCGCCGACATGAACGCGGCCCGACGGCGTCTTCGAGTCATTAATGATCTGCGGCCCTGCGATTCTCTGAGCCAGTTGGTCACACCAAAGC
>JAOACV010000649.1 GCA_026417675.1 Verrucomicrobiia bacterium | reverse complement strand
ACTGAAGGGCTGGCGGTTCGTGTTCCTGCCCGACGTGGTCACGCCGGCGGAACTACCCGTGGACTGCAACGCTTTCAAGACCCAGCAGCATCGCTGGGCCAAGGGGCTTATCCAGACGTGTCGCAAGACGCTACCGACCATCCTGCGCAGTCCGCTGCCGTTGCGAGTCAAGCTGGAGGCGTTCGTCCATCTCACCGCCAATTTCGGTTATCTGCTGATGCTCGGCCTCTGCCTGCTGTTGGGGCCGGCCATTCGTTTGCCGGCGGGGCCAGAATGGGGTTGGATGCGGCTGCTGTTGCTCGACGGACCGATTTTCATCGCGGCGGGTTTGTCGGTGACCTTGTTCTATTTTTGCGCCCAAATCGAATTGCGCCGCGGCTTTTGGAAGTCATTGCTGATGATACCCGTGGTGATGGCCGTCGGCATTGGGTTGACCTTCAACAACAGCAAGGCCGTTCTGGAGGCGATGTTCGGGCGCCGCTCCGAGTTCACCCGCACGCCGAAGTATGGCATTCGGGCCGCAGGCGAACGCTGGCAGAGCAAGAAATACGGCGCCATGCGCGGTTTGTTGCCCTATCTGGAGGTCGTCTTCGGAACCTACTTTGCCTGGCTGACCGCTTGGTGCATCGCGCAGGGCGCCTGGATCAGCCTGCCATTCCTTTTGTTGTTTCCATCCGGCTTCCTCTGGATCGGCCTGATGTCGCTCCTGCAACGGCGCGCCGCGTTCGTCCCGGAAGCGCATCTCCGCGACCTGCGCACGGCGCGCGCATGAAATGATCCCGCCTCTTTGTGGAGCTGTGGCCTTGACGCGCCTGACGCGCTTTGATAGCTTGCGCCCCACTTTTGCAGCGGGTGGAGGGATAGCGAAGCGGCCAAACGCGGCAGACTGTAAATCTGTTGGCTCATGCCTTCGAAGGTTCGAATCCTTCTCCCTCCACCATTCCTGAAACGTGAAACGTAAAGTGTAATCCGGGCGATGAGCTTTCCATTCATGTTTTGCGCATCAGGTTCCACGTTCCGATTTCCATGAAACTCGGCGTTTTTGGCGGCACGTTTAATCCGATTCACCTGGGCCACCTGCTGCTTGCAGAAGCGGCGGCGGAGGCGCTGGCTTTGGACCGGGTGCTGTTCATTCCCGCCGCCACGCCGCCGCACAAACGGCCGCGTCAACTCGCCAACGCGCGCGACCGGTTACGGATGGTCAGGCTCGCCATCCGCGGCAACGACCGATTCCGCTGCTCCGACATGGAAATCCGGCGCGACGGTCCATCCTACTCCGTGGAGACGCTCCGCCATTTGCGCCGGCTGATGCCAGGGGCCAGGTTTTTCTTCCTCATCGGCACCGACAGCCTGCGGGAACTGCACACTTGGAAGGAAGCATCCGCGCTGGCGAGGCTGTGCGAATTTATTTGTGTGCTGCGCCCAGGCGAACGCGCTGGCCGATCGCGGCTGCGCGGCTTGCGGGTGCATCATGTGCATGGCCACCCGACGGACATCTCTTCATCCGACATCCGTGCCCGGCTGGCCCGCGGCGCCTCGGTGCGCTATCTCATGCCGGAGCCGGTGCGTCGCTACATTCAAAAGAAGAGACTTTATCGAACATGAACGAACCGCCGTCGGAATCCCTCGCGCTGGCGCGTCTCTGCCGCGAATTGGTGCTGGAGAAGAAAGCCGAGGATGTGGTCGTGCTGGATATGCGCGGCATCTCCTCCTTCTGTGATTTTTTCGTCATCTGCAACGGCCTCTCGGAACCGCATCTGAAGGCGATTGCGGGCAACGTGGACCTGCGCCTCAAAGAAATGGGCCGACGCGCCCGCGGACGCGACGGCGCCTATTCGAGTCACTGGCTGGTCATTGATTACGACGACGTGATCATCCATATCTTCCGCGCAGACGTCCGGGCACGTTACGGTCTGGAAAGACTGTGGGGCGACGCCAAGCGGGTGGAGTAGAGTCGCGGCGCGCGGCATGTGCCGCCAACGCTAGGATCAAGGATGGCGCGAGTGACTACCCATCGGCCTTCCTTGCTCTGTGGGCTCTTCGCAGCAGGCTAGCAGTTGACCGCGTGGAGGAGCGCGCTACGGCTTGAAGGGGCCTTTTACGCAGAACAAATCGCTGCGGACGCGGGTTTTGTCGGGGACGCGGGCGAGCGAATACACGCTGCCGTCTTTGCCGATGGCGATGGAGTTGACGTAAAGAGGCCGCTCCCCATCGGGGTAGAAGATCGCGCCTTGGTCCTGTCTCTTATACACATCTC
>JAOACV010000648.1 GCA_026417675.1 Verrucomicrobiia bacterium | reverse complement strand
TTGTAGCTCACCGAGCCGTGGCAGAGTTGTTCGAGCAGATGACGGCGGTCGTCGTCAGTGATGGGCGGCAACGCGAGTTCGGGACACCAGCGCGCAAGATTGTTGAGGCGGACGATCCATTGCTCGACGCTGTGATCCCAGTCCTTGAGCGCGAGCCGGCCCGCGAGGATTTCCTCCGCCAACAGCCGCGCGGCCTCATCCGCCGGCGGCGGCTCGACGCGACGCGTCTCCAGCATCAGGTCGCGGAACCGGAGCCGTTCCTCCGCGCAAACGCGCTTGGTGGCGGGGTCGAAAAAGGTGTCGAGGCGCGACTGCAGTTCCGTCGGGAACATCTCGCGCAGCCATTCCAGTTTCACCTCGCTGGCGAGGCCCAGCAATGTGAGTTCCTTGCCGTCGCGGCCGACGATCTGCCGCATCTCGGCCGGCACGAACAGGGCGGCGTTCTGCACGACGCTCTCGCGCGCCAGCGTGCCGGCGCGACCGCCCACCACCATGCATTCGAGCGTGCCTCGGCTGACGCGGCGCGCGAGGTGGTCGGCAAACCCGGCCAGCACGCACTTGAGCAGGTCGTCGTCGTTGGCCGCCGCCTTCTCCATGCGCAAGCCGTTCTTCTCGCACAGGTCGAGCAGTTGCTCGTAAGTGTCCTCGACGTTCGCCGCCGTCAACGCATGGATGCCCGCGCGCCGGCAGGCATCAAGGCTGAAGTTGCGCTGGCGCGCCCAGTGGAACGCCCGCGCCAGCGTGAAGAAGTCGGAGTTCTCGTTGGTCTGGAACATCTCCAGCATCCCCCTCGCCGATTCCTCGCGGCTGCGCACCAGCAGGTCGCGGCCGCTGACCAGCGCCGCCCAGAGCGCGATGTTGTGAACACAACCGCGGCGCGACGCCTCGATCAACATGCGCGCATAACGCGGATGCACCGGCAAGCGCAGCATCTGCCGGCCGATGTCGGTGACCCGGGTGGTGCCCGTCTCCAGCGCTCCAAGCCCCTCCAGCATATCGAGCGCCGTTCGCACCGCGGCGGGGTCCATCCTGTCGGGCAGATCGAATCCTGCCACGTCTTGCACGCCGAGTGAGCAGAGCAGCAGAACGACGCCGGCGAGGTCGGTGCGGCGGATTTCCGGCGTGTTGGCCTTCGGCCGGCCCTGGTGGTCGGCGAGCGTCCATAATCGCCAACACTCGCCCGGCGCGGTGCGGCCCGCGCGGCCCGCGCGCTGATCGGCGGAGGCGTGGCTGATCGGTTCGATGCGCAACGCGCTGATGCCGAGCGCGGGGTCGTAGCGCGCGATGCGGGCGAGGCCGCTGTCCACCACGAAGCGCACGCCCTCGATGGTCACAGAGGTTTCGGCGACGTTGGTGGCGACGATGATCTTCCGCGCGGGCGACGGCTGGAAGACGCGGTCCTGTTCCTCTGGAGGCAGTTCGCCGTAGAGCGGCAACAGCGTCAGCGGTTCCCGCAAGCGCAGACCGCGGATGGCGTTGAGGGTCTGCTGAATCTCCCAGACGCCCGGCATGAACACGAGGATGTCACCGGGTTTGCCCGACACGAGGATGCGCTCGACGGCATCGGCCGCCACCTCTTGCACAGGCCGGCGGTCCGGCGCGTCGAGGGGCTGGATGGTGACAGGAAAGGATCGGCCTTCGGAGCGCAATACGGGGCAGCCGCCCAGAAACGCCGCCACCGGCTCGGCATCGAGCGTGGCGGACATGACGCAAGCGAACAGGTCGGGTCGCTGCGCCGCCTGCAACTGTTTCACCAAGCCGAGCGCGACGTCGCTGAAGAGGTTTCGTTCGTGAAACTCATCGAACAGCACCGCGCCGACGTTGGGGAGTGCCGGCTCGTCCTGCAGCCGCCGCAGCAAAACGCCTTCGGTGACAAACAGGATGCGCGTGTCAGGCGACGCGCGGTCATCGAAGCGGATCTGGTAGCCGATTTCGCCGCCGATCCTTGCGCCTCGTTCCGCCGCCACGCGGGCCGCCGCGGCTCGCGCGGCGACACGACGCGGTTGCAACACGACGATCTGTTTGTCGCCGACGCGCCCGTCTTCCAGCAACATCTGGCAGACTTGCGTGGTCTTGCCGGAGCCGGTCGGCGCGATGAGCACCAGTCGGTTGTGCCGGCGCCACGCGGCGCGAAGCTGGTCACGCAACGACCAGATCGGCAGCCGGCGGGCGGTTTGGGCCAGAGGAGTCATGGGCGACGCGGCGCGGCGTTGTGGGACGGCTCAGGGGGAACATTTCATGGCATGGTGCAGCGCGTT
>JAOACV010000647.1 GCA_026417675.1 Verrucomicrobiia bacterium | reverse complement strand
GGCAAGAAGCAGGAAAAAAGCGGTGCCGCAGATCGTGCAGTAACTCGCGCCAAAAACCCCTCCTTTTCCACGCTTTCCTCTTCGCGCTCGCCCTTTGCCTTCTTGCCCCCTGCCTCTTGCTGCTACAGCCGTTCCCGGCCGGGATAACCCGTGTCCAGATCGTGCCAGAACTCGATGTCGTCTTCTTCGAGCTCCCAGCAGAGGAAAACCTCGCGGCCTTTGCGGATGTGGGGAAAGTCCACCAAGCCGCGGTCAATGTCCTTCACCTGGATGCCGCGCGAGGTGATGTCGTTGAGGGCCTCATGGATGGTGATCATGGCGCGCATCAAGCCGTTGACGGCCGGCCCGCCGAGGTCAGCGCCGGTCTCGGCCTGGGTCTTGGCGAGCTGTTCCTCGCACGCGAGCAGTTGGTCGCGCGCGGCGTGGATGTGGCCAAAGGCGCGCCGCAGATGCGGCAACAGCGCGCGCGCTTCCTCGAGCTGAAAATGTTTCTTGAACCGCTTCGCCACGCGGCGAACATAGCGCAGCCGCGCGGAGCGACGCAAGAGGGTTGAAAATCGCGTTGCGCCGGCGGGTCCGCTGTGCTTCCATGAGCGCCAACCGGAGAAAAAGCTGATGGCTGAGGTTAACGTTCGGCAGGAACTTCAGAAGGTAATTGAGGGCAGCAAGTCGCTCGCGGAAGTGATCGCACGCTGCCAGCAATACGGCGTCATCTTCCGGCCGTATCCCGTGGACGCGCTCTTCGGCAAGGGCGTCTCGACGGCGATGGCGGAGTTAATCCTGGCGTTGGATGACGGCGATGTGTTTGCCCGCGACCTGCACGGCTCGACCTGCATGATGGTGGTCCACCGCACGGCGGACGTCATGTTTTTGCAGGGCGAGTTCGTGGTCAAGCCGACGGAGTCGGCGTGACGAGCCAGCTCGCGCGCCATGGAATACGCGGAACACACGGAAACACAAAAAGTAGGCGGACGAACAGCACCGCGGTTAAGAGAATAAGGCCAAAAAAACATGGAAACGACCTGAGATCTGGGGGCTGCGATTGAACGGCTGGGGCGCGGAGGGAAGGCTGGTGGGCGGTGCAGGGATTGAACCTGCGACATCGCGCGTGTAAGGCGCGTGCTCTGCCACTGAGCTAACCGCCCGGAGTGGCGAGTGGGCCGGCGCTTCTCACGCCATCACTTCTAGCTCCTCACTCGAAAGTTAAGCACCCTCCCCGTAGAAAATCCATTGCTTTCCCGATGCGCCCGCCGCGGTATCGTCGCGCTTGAGTTGGCCGGAAAAATCCACGATTGTAGAGGACCTATGGCTGTTGAGTTCAAAGATTACTACCAGATCTTGGGCGTGCCGCGTTCCGCCAGCGAGGAGGAGATCAAACAGGCGTTTCGCAAGCTCGCCCGCAAGCATCATCCGGACGTCGCGAAGGACAAGAAGGCCGCGGAGGAAAAGTTCAAAGAGATCAACGAAGCTTACGAAGTCCTCGGCAACCCGGAGAACCGCCGGAAATACGACGCGCTTGGCGCCCATTGGAAACACGGCGCGGAGTTCCGTCCGCCGCCCGGCTGGCATCAGCACGTCTGGCGCACTGCGCCCGGCGGCGAAGGCTGGGAGGAGTTTGAGTTCGGCGGCACCGGCTTCAGCGATTTCTTCGAGCAATTCTTCGGCGGCATGGGCGCAAGTCGCTTCGGCGGCGCATCACCGTTTCGGGGCGGCGGATGGATGGGAGCGGAAGACGAAATCGGCGCTCAGCGCGGCCGCGACATCGAGGGCGACGTGTTGGTGACGCTGGAGGAGGTGTTGCGCGGATCAGATCGCCACATCTCCGTCCGGCACCGCGACCCGCGCACGGGCGAAAGCAGGACGCTGACCTATCGCGTCCGGATTCCGGCGGGTGTGCAGGAGGGCCAGCGCATCCGTCTGGCCGGCAAGGGCGAAGTCGGCGCCGCTGGCGCGGGTGACCTCTACTTGCGCGTGAAGTTCGCGCAACACCCCGACTTCCGTGTCAGCGGCGCGGACCTCTACCACGATCTGGAACTGGCGCCGTGGGAGGCTGTGCTGGGCGCCACCGTGGAGATGCCTACGCTCGACGGCACCGCGTCGCTTCGCATTCCCGCCGGCACGACGCACGGCCAGCAGTTGCGGCTGCGCGGCAAGGGCTTGCCGACCACCGGCGGCCCACGCGGCGATCTTTACGCGGTCGTGTGTATCCAGACGCCGACGCAAGTCAGCGCCGAGGAGCGCAAGCTGTGGGAGCAACTGGC
>JAOACV010000646.1 GCA_026417675.1 Verrucomicrobiia bacterium | reverse complement strand
TTTTCTCACCAGTTTGCGCGCCGGACAACCGACAACGGTGGTGTGCCGCGGCACGTCCTTGGTCACGACCGCGCCCGCGCCGACGACCGCGCCGCGGCCGAGTTTTTTCTCCGGCAACACGGTGCTGTTGGCGCCGATGTAGCACTCCGGTCCGATCACGACCCGCCCCAGCACGACGGCATCCGGCGCAACCGTCGTGAAATCGCCGACCACAGCGTCGTGCATGACATTGGCGCGCGTGTTCAACCGGGCGAAATCGCCCAGCCTCACGGCGGCGGAGACGTTGCATCCGCTCTGGACCACCACACCCTGCCCAATGACGGCCAATTTGGACACCATCGCCGCCGGAGAAACCAGCGAGCGGAACGAGAAGCCCGCCTCGCGGTAGTAACCGGCCAGTTTCCTGCGCAGGGCGGGCGCGTCAGGCGAGAGAACCACGGGCACGCGCTTGAGCGCCGCGCCGGCCCGAAGCGCCGCGCGGTCGTCGCCAAGGATTTCGCAGCCAAGGTATTCGCCTTTCATGGCGGCGTCGAAAATGCCCGCGACCTCGACGTCGCAGAGCTGACACAGCTCGATCATCTCGTGAAAAGCGCCGACCAGCAACACCTTCGCTTTCATGACACGTGCGTCAGCAATCGCTCGACAATATAATCCACCCGGTCCGCGTCGAGCGCCGCAAACATCGGCAGGGTGATGAGCGTGTCGGCGGCGCGTTCCGTCTTCGGCAACACGGCGCCAGCGCCCTTGTAGATGGCAAACCGATGGACCGCCGGATAATGGACGCTGGTCTGCACGCCGTCGTCCTTCAGCGCGGCGCGCACCCGGTCGCGCATTTCAGCGTCCGCGTCGCGCAGGATAATCGGGAAGATGTAATTGGACACGAAACCCGTGTGCCGCGCGAACGGAACGATGACCCGCGCCGCGCCGGCGAGCCGCTCCAGGTAACGCCGGCGAACCCGCGCGCGCTGTTCCAAGTCGGCCCGCAGCCGGCCAAGCTGGACGAGACCGATGGAAGCGCGGATGTCGTCCAGCCGATAGTTGTAGCCCAGGTCCACCACGTCGTAGGCGGTGGCGTGGCCGCGCGCGCGCTCGTAGGAAAGTGTCGTCATGCCGTGCGAGCGGAGCAGTCTGGCGCGGTCGGCGTGGGACTCGTCATTCGTCACCAGCATCCCGCCTTCGCCGGTGCAGATGTTCTTGTTGGAGAAAAAGCTGAAACAGCCGATGTCGCCGATGGCGCCGAGTTTCCTGCCGCGATACTCTGACAGCGGGCCGTGGCAGGCGTCCTCGACGACTTTCAGGCCGTGTTGGCGCGCCAGCGCCATGATGGCGTCCATGTCGCAAGGGAAGCCGCCGTAGTGCATCACGAGGATCGCCTTCGTGCGCGGCGTGACGAGCGACGCGGCGGCGGCGGGGTCCATGTTTAGGTTGTCATCGCCGGCGATGTCGCAAAAGACCGGTGTCGCGCCGACGTAGCGGACGGCGTTCGCGGTGGCCACAAAGGTCAACGAGGGCAAGATAACCTCGTCGCCCGGCCCGATGCCGAGCAACCGCATCGCCAGATGCAGCGCGGCGGTGCAGTTGGTCACGGCGACGGCGTGTTTGGCGTCCAGCATGGAGGCGAATTTCTGCTCCAGCTCGGCGACGCGCGGGCCGGTGGAAACCCACTTCGATTGCAGCGTCCGCGCCACGGCGTCCTCCTCCTCGCGGCCGAAGTTCAACTCAAACAACGGAATCTGGTAGCGGCTCATGGTCGGCCCGGCTCAGGCGGCCGGCTCTGGGCTGCGGAAGTGAGTGTGATAAATCTCCTGGGCCTTCTCGTAGTCGGCCAGCCGCCCGATGTCGAGCCAGTAGTCCTTCAGGTCATACTTGGCGACGGGCAGGCGGCGTTTGAGCAGGTCCTTGATGAGCGTGTCCATGCCGTAATACCGGCCCTCCGGGATGTGCTCGAAGATCCCGGGTTTCATCACGTAGATGCCGGCGAGGATATACATGACGATGTTGGGCTTCTCCTCGATGTCGGTGACGTAGTCGCCCTCGAAATGGATGTTGCCAAAGGCGAACGGCGTGATCTCCTTCTTCACCGTGATGGTGAGCAGCGCGTCTTTGCCGATCGCGTAGCGGACGAGGTCGCCGAAATCAATCAGGCTGAGGATGTCGCCGTTCATGACGATGAACGGCTCGGTGAGCCGGTCGCGCAACAAGGTCAACGGACCGGCCGTCCCCAGCGGCTCCTTCTCCTGGCTGATGTAGAGCCGCACGCCGTAGCGC
>JAOACV010000645.1 GCA_026417675.1 Verrucomicrobiia bacterium | reverse complement strand
GCATATAAGGTTCGGTCTTGGTGGTCACGAAAAACGCGCGGGGATACTACCATTCATCCCAAGCATTGGCTAGGCTCGCGTCCCTGTCGCGCGAATTGTTTTGCACCCGCGCCGGCAATCAGGCAATAAATCGCCCCATCAGATTCTGCATGCCAGATGATTCAACGCACCATACAACGCGCCATACGCAACACGAAAGCACCATGAGCACACAACCCACAAAATACCGTTTCTCCTTCGGACCTTGGAACATTCACGAGGGCGCCGACCCGTTCGGGCCGACCGTGCGCACGCCGATTTCGTTCGCGCGGAAACTGAAGCTCTACAAGAAACTAGGCTTCGACGGCGTGCAGTTCCACGACGACGACGCCGTGCCCGGCCTCGACAAGCTCACCCCGGCCCAGATCGCCGCCAAGGCGCGCGCCGTGCGCCGGATGCTCGACGGCGAGGGGCTGGTGGCGGAGTTCGTCGCGCCGCGGCTGTGGGAAAGCCCGCACACCATTGACGGCGGCTACACTGCCAACTGTCCCAAAGAACGGCAATACGCCATCGAGCGCAGTTACCGTTGCATTGACATCATCCGCGAGCTGGGGTGCGACCTGATGGTGCTCTGGCTGGCGCGCGAGGGCACCTACATTCGCGAGGCCAAGAACGCCCGGGTGGCCGTCGAGTGGCTGCTGGAGGCCATCAACAAGATGCTCGCCTACGACCGTGGCTTCCGGATCGCCATCGAGCCGAAGCCCAACGAGCCGATGGACCACGCCTACATCCCGACCATCGGCCACGCCATCGCGCTGGCCTATCGCGCCGACGACCCGTCGCGCGTCGGCGGACTGATCGAGAGCGCCCACGCCATCCTGGCCGGGCTGGATCCCTCTGACGAGATGGCCTACGCGCTTTCGCACGGCAAACTTTGGAGCGTCCACCTCAACGACCAGAACGGCCTGAAGTTCGACGAAGACAAGTCCTTCGGCGCCGCCGACCTGCGACGCGCGTTCAACCAAGTCCGCGTGCTGGAGGAGGGCGGCTACGGCCGCAACGGCGAGTTTGTCGGCCTCGACGTGAAGGCGATGCGCACCACCAAGCTGGCCGACAACACCAAGCACCTCGCCAACAGCCGCGCTTTTTTCCTTGCGTTGCTGGAGAAGGTCCGCACGCTCAATCGCAAGAAGGAAGCCGCCCTCATCGCCGCGCGCGACTACGAGGGCTTGGAGCGCTACATCGTCGAGCACCTGATGGGTTTGCGCTGAGTCAGACGATCAGTTGGAATCAGCGACCGTGCGCAAATGATCCAGCCGCGGCGGTTTGACACTCACTTGAGAGTGTGTGACACGCCGCCGGTTGGGCGGGATCACTTTGCCTTGATCTCCGTCCAGTAGCGGTCGAGCAATTGGGTCGCGTCGCCGAGGTCGCTCATCAGTTCGCACCGCGCCAGCGTCGCCTCGTCGGGATAGCAGGCGGGGTTGTTGAGAATCTCCGGCTTGATGAATGGCCGCGCGGCGTCGTTGGGGGCGGCGTAACGGATGGCGTTGACCACCGCCGCGATGTGCCGGCCTTCCAGCATGAAGTTGATGAACGTGTGCGCCGCGGCGACGTGCCGCGCGCCCCGGGGAATGCAAAGGTTGTCCACCGCGACGGTCGCGCCTTCCTTGGGGATGACGTAGGCTAGCGATGGGTCCTCCGCGCACGCCTTGGCCAGGTCGCCGCTGTAGCCGTGAGCGATCCACACGTCGCCGCTGCGCAAGATGCCGGCGAAATCGGCCGAATTGTAGGTCTTTACCAGTAGCTTCTGTTTGAGCAACAGGTCCCGCGCCGCGGCCAGATCATCGGCGCTGGTCGAGTTCAGCGACCGGCCCTGAAACCTCAGCGCCACGGCGAAACACTCGCGCATGTCGTCGAGCATCAGGATGCGGCCCTTCCACCGCTCGTCGAACAGCGCCGACCAACTGTCGAGCACCCCGCCAATCTTTGTCTTGTTGTAGCCGAAGCCGGTTGTGCCCCACAGATACGGCACGCTGTGCGCGTTGCCGGGATCGAACGGCAGGTTGCGGAAGCGCGGGTTAATGTTGGCCAAGTTCGGCAGCTTCGCGTGGTCCAAGGGCGCCAGCAAACCCTGCTTGATGAGGATGCGAACCAGATAATCGGACGGAACCACCACGTCGTAGTCGCTGACGCCGGAGCGCAGCTTTTCCAGGACCGCCTCGTTGGAATCATAGGTGTCGAAACGGACCCGGATGCCGGTCTGCGCCCTGAACTGGTCGAGCAGTTCCTGGGTGATGT
>JAOACV010000644.1 GCA_026417675.1 Verrucomicrobiia bacterium | reverse complement strand
AAGCACAGCCGCCACATTGTGTTCAACCTCACCCGCCCCGACCAATCGCTTCTGCTCCTCGCCCCGCTCGCGAAAGCCGCGGGCGGCTACGGCCGCTGCCAAGACGCACAAACTTCCGGCTTGCGCTCGCCTCCCTACGCCAACGAGCCGAGCAAGCTGGAAGCTCGCACCGCCGTGTTCGCCTCCAAAGACGATCCCGACTACCGCACGCTGCTGGCGATGGTTGAAGCCGGCAAGCGCCGCCTGAACGAGATCAAACGCTTCGACATGCCCGGCTTTCGTCCCCGCGAGGAATGGGTGCGCGAGATGATTCGCTACGGCGTGTTGCCCCCCGGCACGAAACCCGAAGCCGTGACCAACGTTTACGAGGTGGAACAGAAATACTGGCGGTCACTCTGACACTCCAAACGCGCTGGGCGTTAAGGACCTCGTAAACCTGTTTTAGGCACGCTGGCACATCTTCTTCAACCACCCGGCGGGCATTTGCTCTTGCACCATTCCATCGCCAGCGTTGCGTAAATGCCGGTGAGGTCGAGGAGGTCCTGGATTTCGACCCACTCATCGGGGGCGTGGAGGTTGTCGCCGCGGGGACCGAGCAGGATGGAAGGCATCTGGCCGACTTCGCCGTAGATGCCGAGGTCGCACGAGAACGCCGCGCCGCCGATGCCGGGCTTGTCGCCGCGATAACGCTCGCAGGCCGAGACGACTGCTTTCACGGCCGCGCTGTCGGCGGGCGTCTCCCACGGTTTGACGTAGTGGTAGGCGCGTTCCAGCGTTAGCTCGAACGGCTGGAGCACGGGGTCTTTCGCGCCGTGCTCTTTCCAGAACTTGCGGAAGCGGCGGTAGAACTCGGCCTCGGTCATGCCGGGATGACACCAAACGATCCACGCGATCTTGGCGAGCAGCGGCGTGCCCATCTGCGTGAACTCGCCGGGCTTGTCGGTCGTGATGTGCCACGGCAGGACGTTGAGTTGTTTGCCGGGCGCGGTGAAGAGCGCGTGCTTGTTCTGCGCGCGCCACGCCTTCTGCCACTCTTGGAACAGCTCGATGGCGCGCGCGGCGCCGTTGAGCGGGTTGGCAATGGCCTTGCCCATGTAGGCCATGCCGCCCTTGCCGGTGAGCGTCAGGTCGCCGAGGAACGCGCCGAGGCAGGCTGGGCAGACCTCCATGCGCGTTGGCTCGCTGACGATGGCTAGGTCGGCGTTATGGCCGCGCAGGCGCGCGGCGAGCGTGCCGTTGCCGCTGGCGAATTCCTCGTCCACGACGCTCTCGAACAGGATGTCGCCGGCAGGCCGGAAGCCGAGGTCTTGCAGGATGCGCATCGCCCAGAACATCGCCGCCAGCCCGCCCTTCATGTCGGCGGAGCCGCGGCCGTAGAGCCGGCCGTTTTTCACGACGGGTTTGTAGGGGCGGCAGACTTTCCAGTTGTCCGGCTCGAACGGCGCGACGTCGCAGTGGCCGCTAAGTAACAACGATCTGCCGCAGACAGGAGTGTCCGCGTCACGGGTGGCTCGCCAGCGGGCGACGACGTTGTCGCGGCCCTTCGGGTAGTTGCGGCCTTCGAGCCAGGATGGATGCTTGCGGATGCCGCGCACAGCCAGCGGCGAGAAGACGTCCACCTGCCAGCCGCGTTTGCGGCACTCGGCGGCGATCCACTTCTGCGCGGCGGCTTCGTTGCCGTCAGGCGGCCGGTTTTCGCTGGGGAAGCTGACGAACTTTTTTGTCCACGCGACGATCTCGTCAGCGCGGCGGTTGACGGCGGCGCGGATGGCGGCCGCGTTCACAAGACAATCACCTCTCGCCGGTAGCAGGTTAGTTCGCGCAGGCCGGTCTTGGTCACCAAGACGCCGTCCTCGTAGCGCAGGCCGTATTGGCCGTCGCTGAGCCAGATGTCCACGTTGAAGAGCATGTTCGGCTGGATGACGAAGTCGGCGCTCTTGGAGAGCCACAGGCCCTCGACCTCGCTGCTGCCGGTGCCGTGGGCGGGGCCGTAGAGCGTGAAGTTCTCGTAGCCGTAGCGCGACAGGATCTTGTGGTAGCCGTCGAACATGTCGCAGCCGCGCACGCCGGGGTGGATGTTCGCGATGGCGTAGTTCATCGCCTCCAGCGCGGCCTCGGCGAGCTTGCGGGCGGGCTTCGGCATGCGGCCGATGGCGAACGGACGGCACATGTTGCCGCAGTAGCCCATGTATTTCGCGCCGAAGGTGAACTGCACCAGATCGCCCGTCTTGATGGCGCGGTCGGTCGAGCGGCAGAGGCTCAGCGGCGTGGTCGGCCCGGAGC
>JAOACV010000643.1 GCA_026417675.1 Verrucomicrobiia bacterium | reverse complement strand
GCCTTGGAGGTGATGACGCGCGGCGTGGCCAACCTCGCGGCGCGGCTTTATGCGGAGAAGCAGTTCGACGGCGTTTTGGCCATGGGCGGCTCTGGCGGCACCGCCCTCGGCGCGGCGGCGATGCGCGCGCTGCCCGTCGGCGTGCCGAAGCTGCTGCTGTCCACACTCGCCTCCGGCGACGTGCAGCCGTTTGTGGGCGTCAAGGATGTCACGATGATGTATTCGGTGGTGGACATCGCGGGTCTCAACCGTCTCTCGCGCCGCATCCTGGCCAACGCCGCCGGCGCGGTCTGCGGCATGGTCGAGCAAACGGTGCCGTCCGCCGCCGACAAACCGCTGATTGCCGCCACGATGTTTGGCGTGACCACGCCTTGCGTGAATGCCGTGAGGGAACGACTGGAACAGGCCGGGTTCGAGGTGCTTGTGTTTCACGCCACGGGCAGCGGCGGGCGTTCGATGGAGGGCCTCATCGAGGCGGGTTTCATCGCCGGCGTCGCCGATGTCACGACAACCGAGTGGTGTGACGAGTTGGTCGGCGGCGTGCTTAGCGCCGGGCCGCACCGGCTCGAAGCCGCGGCTCGGGCCGGTATCCCGCAGGTGGTCTCCTGCGGCGCGCTGGACATGGTCAACTTTTGGGCGATGGAAACCGTGCCCGCGCAGTTCAGGAGTCGCACGCTTTACAAGCACAGCCCGAACGTGACGCTGATGCGCACGACGCCGGAGGAATGCGCGAAGCTCGGCGAAATCATCGCCGAAAAGCTCAACGCCGCCGAAGGTCCAACGGCGATGTTCCTGCCGTTGCGCGGCGTGAGCGCCATTGACCGCGAAGGCCAGCCCTTTCATCTGCCGGCGGCCGACGCGGCGCTGTTCGACGCGCTGCGGCGCAGCTTGAAGCCGCCGGTGGAGCTGATCGAACTGGACCTGCACATCAACGACCCCGCCTTCGCCGCGGCGATGGCGGAGAAGTTGCTGGCGATGATGCGGAATGAACGGAAGCCAAAAATTGTCGGGCTAAAATCTGCCAACCATGATTCTGCCCAAGAAGGAGACTGAGAATGCCATTCATCCCTCGTGAAGAATCGTTGCGCCGGCTGCGGGCGCAGGTGGCGGCGGGCCGGCCGATCCTCGGCGCGGGCGCCGGCACCGGCATCTCGGCGAAATTTGCCGAGCGCGGCGGCGCCGACCTCATCATCATTTACAACTCCGGCCGTTATCGCATGGCCGGCCGCGGCAGTCTCGCGGGGCTGCTGCCCTACGGCGACGCCAACGCCATCGTTAAAGAAATGGCCGGCGAAGTGTTGCCCGTGGTGAAAAACACGCCCGTGCTCGCCGGCGTCTGCGGCACCGACCCGTTCCGGTTGATGCCGGTGCTGCTGCGGGAACTCAAGGCAATGGGCTTTGACGGCGTGCAGAATTTTCCCACCGTCGGCCTCTTCGACGGCGTCTTCCGCGCCAACCTCGAAGAAACCGGCATGGGCTACGGCCTGGAGGTTGAGATGATCCGCCAGGCGCGCGAACTGGACATGCTGACCTGTCCCTACGTTTTCACTCCCGATGAAGCGCGCGCGATGGCCCAAGCAGGCGCGGACGTGCTGGTGCCGCACATGGGCCTGACGACCAAGGGCGCCATTGGCGCGACGACGGCGTTGACCCTGGAGGAGTCGGCCCGGCGCGTGCAGGCGATGCGCGACGCGGCCGTGGCGGTGAACCCGGACATCTTGGTGCTCTGCCACGGCGGCCCGATTGCGGAACCGCAGGACGCGCAGTATATCTTCGAGCACACCAGCGGCATCGCCGGCTTTTTCGGCGCCAGCAGCATCGAACGGCTCGCGGTGGAGCCGGCCATTGAACACCAGACGCGTCGCTTCAAAAACCTCGAATTGAAAAGGGACTGAACCATGAACGGGAAATTCATCGTCGCCAGCGAAATCGTGCGCGACCGGCTCGACTGGGGCGAGATGGGCTGGATCAGCCGGCCCGCCACCACGCAGGCGCGCAACATCTGCGAAATCGCGGTGACGTTGGAACCGGGTTTCGGCCACAACTTTCATAAACATCCCCGGCAAGAGGAGGTCATTCATGTCCTGGCCGGCGAGATCGAGCAGTGGTTGGGAACGCAGAAACGAACGCTCAAGCCCGGTGACGCGGTCTTTATCGGTCCCGACCTCGTGCACGCCTCCTTCAACACAGGCCAACAAACGGCGAAGCTGCTGGTCGTCCTCTCCCCCTGTGTCGGCGAGGGCGGCTATGAATTGGCCGACGTCGCGGGCGAAGCGCCATGGAAC
>JAOACV010000642.1 GCA_026417675.1 Verrucomicrobiia bacterium | reverse complement strand
ATGCTCGTGGACGAGGGCAAGGTCCGCGTGGATGACCCGGTGGAGAAATACCTGCCGGAGTTCAAGGACCAATGGGTGATTGCCGAGCAGGACAAGGATCGGATGCTGCTGAAGCGTCCAAAGCATCCGATCCTCGTTCGCAACATCCTCAGTCACACCAGCGGTCTGCCGTTCAAGTCGGCGATCGAGCAACCCACACTCGACTTGTATCCGCTCGCGACCCGTGTGCAAAGCTACACGATGACGCCGCTATTGTTCGAACCGGACACGAAGTCCCAATACTCCAACGCCGGCATCAACACCGCCGGCCGCATCATCGAAGTCGTCAGCGGCATGAGTTTCGAGGCGTTCCTTGACAAGCGATTGTTCAAGCCACTCGGCATGAAAGACACCACGTTCTGGCCCAATGCCACGCAACTGAAGCGGCTCGCCAAAGCCTACAAACCCGCCTCCGGCAAGACTGGCCTCGAAGAAACCACCATCAATCAGCTCTACTACCCGCTCAACAGTCGGATTCGTCAGCCGATGCCTGCGGGCGGCCTATTCTCAACCGCCAGCGACATGTGCCGGTTCGCCCAGATGATTCTCAACAACGGCGAGTTCAGAGGCCAACGGCTGCTCTCCGAGGCTGCGGTGAAGCAGATGACAAGCAAGCAAACGGGCGAGGCCATCAAGACTCCCTACGGGTTCGGCTTCGCCCTCGGCGACGGTTGGTGCGGCCACGGCGGCGCCTACGGGACGAACACGCAGATTGATCGCGCGCACGGCCTGATCATGATCTGGCTGGTGCAGCACGCGGGTTTCCCCGGCGAGGGCAAAAAGTGCCAGGACCTCTTCAAGAAGATGGCGGTGGAGGAATTCGGGAAGTAAAGAAACTGTCATTTCTCGTAAATCTCCAGTTCGCCGACACCCATGCGGTTGCCGTGCATGGCGCGGGTGATGCGCAGACGCAAACCGTCCGTTGTGAGGGGCTTGAAGACGTGCTCGCGCCAGCCGTGGACCGCGTTGCGGATGACCGGCATGTTCTCAATCGGACGCCACACGCCGTCGCTCCAGTATTCAATGACGTAATCGAGACTGCGATAGTGGCCGTCCATTTGATGGAAGACCCGCACGCGAGCGATGCGCTGGGGTTTTGGCCAGCGAATTTCGGCCCACGCTTCCTTCGGGTTGTTCCTCTCCGTTAGCCACATGCCCCGATCCGGCTCGGCGACGCCGTCGGTCAGACCGACGAGCGTGTGCTGCGCGGTGTCCTCGCTGCTGCAAGTGACGGTCCGCGCCACCGCCGGTGACGCGAGGTTGCCGGGAACGATGCGCTCCACACCGCTGTATTTTTGTCCGGGCGCCGCCATCGCCTCCGCCTTGCGCTCGACTTCGACGAAGTCAGCGTCCGTTCGCAAGGGATTACGCATTGCCTCCGCCGCGACCGCCATGTTCACAGCCCATCGCTCGAACGGCCGCCAACTGCGATACATCAGACATTGCGGCTGCAACGACCAGAGCCGCCGCATCGTGCCGATGATGTCGGCGGTCTTGATCTTGCGCGGGCCGTCGCGGCCCATGAACTCCGCGCTGCGGATGTAGAAGCCGATGTTGCGGCGCGCCTGCGCGAGCTTCTCGCAAATCGGTTGCGGCGGATACGTGCCCTCGGCCCAGACGACGGCCGCGCGTCCGTCAATTTCGCGGTTGATCCGGGCGATGACAGCGGAATCCAGATACGGCGGACGGCCAAAGCGTTGCATGGCGAACTCGATGGAGAGCCAGAGCTTCGGGCGTTCTTTTGCCAGAAACTCAATCGCCCAATTCGCCTGCTCAATGCTCCAGCGCTGCGGCTTGTTTTCGTGCTCCGTCTCGGCCGCGCTCTGAAACCGTTGCTCGCAGGTCGCGCAGTGGCAGGTGATGTAGTCCACGTCGGCCGTCTCGAAATTGAACCCGTCAATGCCCGTGTCGGCGGCGCGCAGCAACATCTCCCGCAGCAGTTTCAGCGCGTCGGGATTGGACGGACAGAAGATGTTGCCAACGCTGTCCTTTCCCTTGCTGGTGTTCCTGAGCTTCTCAGGAATCACCGCGTTGGCTGACGGCAGGCTTTTGCAGATGTGGCGGCCCTCGTCATAACCGTTCAACCCAAAGCCGTGGATGACCTTCACGCCGCGGGTGTGGGCAAAGGCGACAAGCTCGCGACAGAACGCCTCGCTGCCGCGCGCTGAGGTGGCCGGGCCCCGATGCCAGCCTTGCAGTCCCCAAATGACGACCCCGGTGCATTGCCAGTCCGCAGCGAAGTTCACATAGTCC
>JAOACV010000641.1 GCA_026417675.1 Verrucomicrobiia bacterium | reverse complement strand
ACATTATGGGGTCGCCCTATCTGCTCGCGCACGGGCTGGGCGAGCCGGTGAAAGACGCGACGACCACCGTGACGTTTCCTAGCACAGGCAACTATCGCGTGCTGGTGCGCACCAAGGACTGGGTGGCGCGCTGGAAAGCGCCGGGCGCGCCGGGGAAGTTTCAGTTGCTCGTCAACGGCCAGCCGCTGAAAGAAACCTTCGGCACCAAGGGCGCGGAGTGGTTCTGGCACGACGGCGGCACGGTCAGGATCACCAAGCCGCAGGTCACGCTCGCGCTGCGCGATCTCACCGGCTTCGACGGCCGATGCGACGCCATCCTGTTCACCAAGGACAAGAAGTTCACGCCGCCGAACGACAAGAAACCGTTGCCCCCATGGCGGCGAGAGCTGCTCGGTCTGCCGGAGAAACCGGTCGAGGCCGGTTCATACGATCTCGTGGTCGTTGGCGGCGGCCTTGCGGGCCTCGGCGCGGCTGTTTCCGCGGCGCGCATGGGTTGCAAGGTGGCGCTCATTCAGGACCGCCCTGTGCTGGGCGGCAACAGCAGCTCCGAAATTCGCGTCTGGCCGCAGGGCCGCACGCGCACCGGTCTCTACCCGCGGCTGGGCGAGATCATCGAAGAGTTCGCGGGCCGGCCGAAGAAATCGCCGGGCGAGGCGGAGGAGTTCAACGACGCCGGCAAGCTGGCCGCCGCGCAAGCCGAAAAGAACCTCGCCCTGTTCCTGAACACGCGCGCCTTTGCCGTCGAGAAAAGCGGCGATCGCATCGCCGCCGTGCTCGCGTTCAGCACCACCAACAGCACCGTGCGGCGGTTTGCGGGCAGGTTGTTCTGCGACGCGACGGGCCACGGCACCCTCGGCGCGCTTGCCGGCGCCGACCTGCGGGTTCAAGAGAAGGGCCACATGGGCATGAGCAATATGTGGCGTTGGAAGAAGACCGACCGGCCTGTGATCTTCCGCGCGTCGCCTTGGGCGCTCAACCTGGAGATCGGCGATTTCCCGTATCCGAGCAAGGGCAGCGGCGACTGGTTCTGGGAAACCGGTTTTGACAAGGATCCGATCGAGGACCTCGAATACATGCGGGACTGGAACTTCCGAGCCATCTACGGCGCGTTCGACGCGATGAAGAACAAGGATTCCACCCGCGACATGACGACCGCGCAACTGGAATGGGTCGCCTACATCGGCGGCACGCGCGAGTCGCGCCAGCTCCTCGGCGACGTGATCCTGACGCGCGACGATATCGTCGGGAAGAAGATGTTCCCCGACGGCTGCGTGCCGACGACGTGGAGCATTGACCTGCACTACCCCAAGAAGGCGTTTGCGCAAA
Source organism: Verrucomicrobiia bacterium (assembly GCA_026417675.1). Lineage (GTDB taxonomy): Bacteria > Verrucomicrobiota > Verrucomicrobiia > CAIQCK01 > CAIQCK01 > JAOACV01. Next base: position 978 of record JAOACV010000641.1, on the reverse strand, counting down.
AAACGCCTGACGATCCGTTCATCTCCGACGCCGAGTTCGACCGCTCGGTGGACCCGCATTTCGGCTACCCGGTGCCGTATCGCTGTTTCTACTCGCGCAACATCCGGAACCTTTTCATGGCGGGCCGTTGCATCAGTGTCACCCACGAGGCGCTCGGCACCGTGCGCGTCATGAAGACCTGCGGCATGATGGGCGAAGTCGTCGGCAAGGCCGCCTCCATCTGCATTCGCCACAACTGCGCCCCGCGCGACGTGTATCACAACTATCTGGACGAACTCAAAGAACTGATGCGCCTGCGCGGGGTTGCCCGGCGCGACAAGGTGGACGGCCCCATTTACATCCCGCCCGATGCCAAGGAACTGCCGCCGCCACCGCTGGCGGAGAATGCCGCCATGGGCCTGGACCCGGCCAAACTGCCTGGCATCGTCGTGGACGACACGCACGCCAAACTGACGGGCAAATGGAACGGCGGCTCGAATCTGGAGCACGTTGGCATGTGCTATCTCTACGCGTCGCCAAAAGCCCGCGCGTCGGCGCGGTTTGAGTTCAACGTGAAGACCACCGGCAACTACGAAGTGCGGCTCGCCTACCAAAGTCACGAAAACCGCGCCAGCAACGCTCCCGTGACCGTCCACAGCGCCGACGGCCCGAAGACCCTTGCGGTCAATCAGCGCGCCGAGCCGCCCATCCCGCCGATCTTCGTCTCGCTCGGCGTCTTCCGTTTCGAGGCCGGCAAACCCGGCGCGGTCGAATTCAAGACCGAAGGCGCCGACGGCAACGTTGGCGCCGACGCCGTGCAAGTGCTGCCGGCGAAGTGAAACCCGTCATTCACATCGCGATTGCCGCGATCGCCTCGGCGTGCCTCGCCGCGGAGCCGCTGCCCGATCTCACCATCACGCTGGGCGCGCGCAACGATGGCGTTGGTCTCGCCGTTCCATCCGCTGGCGACGGCATCAATGCGCCGGTTACGGTTGGTGG
>JAOACV010000640.1 GCA_026417675.1 Verrucomicrobiia bacterium | reverse complement strand
GTCTTGGGGCGGGTGAACTTGATGGCGTTGGACAGGAGGTTGACCAGCGCCTGCCGGAGCATCACGGGGTCGCCCCGCGTCGGCGGGAGCGGGTTGAGCTTGAATTGGATTGGCCGGTCCGCCGCCTCCTTCGCGCACTGGTCAAACGCGGCCTGGGCCAGCGCGCGCATGTCAATGTCCACGCAGCGCAGCGGCTGGCGGTTCATCCGCGAGAACGCCAGCAGGTCGTCAATCAACTCGCCCATGCGCCGCGCCTCGCTGCAGATGATCCTCACCGTGCGACGGCCTTCTTCATCCAGGCGCGGGGCAAAGTCCTCGGCCAGAATCCTGGCGAAGCCGTCCACGGCGCGCAGCGGCGCGCGCAGGTCGTGCGAGACGGAGTAGGAGAACGCCTCCAGTTCCTTGTTGGCCGCCTCCAGTTGGGCGGTGCGCTCGATCACGCGCCGCTCCAGTTCGGCGTTGAGCCGGCGAATCTCCTCCTCCGCCCGCTTGCGCTCGGTGATGTCCTGCACGACGGCCATGTGGGTGCTCGGCTCCGCGCCCGGAGGCCAGAGGGCGGAGATGCAGAGGTTGATCCACACGACGGAGCCGTCCGGTCGCAGATAGCGTTTCTCCATGGTGAACTCGCGGGTCTTGCCCGCCATCAACGCCTCCATATGGCGCATCTGCAGCGGCAGGTCGTCGGGATGCGTGATGGCTTGGAACGTCGTGCGAAGCAGCTCCTGTGCCGGACAGCCCGCGATGTCGCAGTAGCGCTGGTTGACGCGCAGGAACCGCCCCGTCTTGCTGTCCAGCTCCGCCACGCCCACAGCCGCCTGCTCGAACAACGCCCGAAACCGTTCCTCGCTCCGACGCCGTTCTACCTCGATTTGGAACAACGACCGGTAGTGGGCTTTCTCGTGGCGTTGCCAGAGCACCGCCATGCCGGCGGTCGAGGACAGGACGAATCCGAGAATCAAACCCAGAATGATCACGGATTGAAACCTCCACGCCGCAAACGCCTCCGCCAAGTCCATCTTGGCCACGATGAACCACGGCGTGTTGGGAACAGCCTTCAGGACCGAGAGCACCGGCACGCCGCGGTAGTCGGTGCCTTCAAAGACGCCCTCTCTGCCGAGCACGGCGTTGACCGCGGGCACATCGGTCCGCGTCAGGGGGATGCGCAGTTTGAGCGCGGCGTCGCGCTGATGGCGCAACTCGTTCAGATACAACACCGCGTCGCCTTCCCGCCGCACCAGCAGTGTCTCGGCGGTCTGACTGGGCACCGGCCAGGATTGGAGCAGCGGATAGAGGAACCGCCGGGCATCGCATTGCAGCATGACCGCGGCGAGCGGAGCGGCCGACGGAGTGTCGTGGGCAACCAGTGGCGCGATGACGGCGAGACGGGGCGTGGGATCGCCGGCCACGGTATGCAGGTCGGCAAACACGGGCCGCCGGTCGCGCAACGCCGCGGTTAGGGCTTGGGCGGCTTCTTCCTGGAGCGGGCCGACCTGGCCGCTGAGGCTCAAGCGCGCCCTGCCCTCGGCGTCCACGAGCACGACGTCGTGGTAATCGTAGTGCTTCCGCAAAGAACGGAACTGATGCAGCAACGGTTCCAGGCTGGCTGCCTGCGGGTTGGCCATCCATCGCGCCACCGCGTCGCCCAGGAACGGGCTTCCCGCGAGCAAGCTGGCGTCACCCAGTCGCTCGGCGCGCCATTGGACGATCTGGTTGACCTTCAGTTGCGCGATGGCTTGGAGGTCTGATTTCACGTCCTCGCGCAGGAATTGTTGCTGGACGTGGTAGAACCAACCGCCGCCCGCCACGGCCGTGACCACCACCCCGGCCAACGCCGCAACCAGCCAGCGCGGCATGCCGCGTTTGGCATTGGCGTCGGCGCTCATGGGGGCGTGTTGGGCGGCCAGTTCTGATCGGTTTGGTCAAACTGCCTGCCGGCCAGCAGCAGGCCCACGCAGAGCAGGAAAAACATGGCCACGGTGAGCGCGGCCATGGGGGCGACCGGCGGGGATGAGGGCGGCAGGGTGATGCCGCGGAAGAGGCCCAGAAGACTGGACACGCAGATGGCCACCACCAGCCCGATCAGGAGCCGAACGACTGTCCGGTAGCCGCGGATGTTGATCAGGACGAGGGCCACGCCGATGAGAATGAAGTTGGTTGCGGTTTCGATTTCCATCGGCCCGGTTTGGAAGTATGGGGCCGCCACCGCCGGCGGCAGAAACACCAGGTGGTCAATCCCAATGGAGACGCCGAACAGATACTGCGCCAGCGTCAGCAGGCCGATGAGGATGACTACGAGGGCGTAGCC
>JAOACV010000063.1 GCA_026417675.1 Verrucomicrobiia bacterium | reverse complement strand
ACCACCGCCGGTCCCATCTGGATGGTGCCGTCGAAAAAGGTCATCGGCGCGGGAATGTGGGCGCAGGTTTCCAATACGGCTTTCCAGAGGTCGGTGCATCGCCGGGAGATGGCAACAATCGCCTTAAGCTTGGCCGGGTCGAGCTTTTGGCCGGCAATTTCCTCCAAAGGCATCACGAGCGCCCGAATCTGATGCGCGACGTCCTCGATGATCGGTTCGTCGAGGTTACCCAGCGAACGCGGCGTATGGACGCCGATGCACGGCACGTTCCACTCGCGGGAATAGAACTGGAACCAGTCCTTCACATCGCGGCACTGGTTGGTGTTGAAGACCAACACGTCGGGTTTCGGCGGACCGGAAAGGCCCATCTTTTGCAGCGGCGACTGGCCCTTGAGATACGAGCCGATGTCGCTGGTGAGATAGGAACAGATGTCCGGCGAAAATCCGCGCGCGTTCGCCAGCGGGATGAGGTCGGTCGCCATCCGCGTCGCGCCGAGCATCGCGCCGTGGTTCTCCGGGAAATAAACATTGTAGCCCAGCGCGCGCAGCAACTCCGCGGGACCGACGCTCGTGCACCAAGCGGTCTTCTTGCCCTGCTGGGCGCCTTGGCCCAGCTCCTGGAAGTAGCCGCCCATGACGGCCTTCATCTTCTTGGTCGTTTCCAGTTCTTTCCTTTCTGCGACTTGTGACATTAGAGTGTTCCTTTCGTTTGCTTTTGTAACCTGTAGCAGCAACGACAGCGTGCTGCAAAATGAAAACTCGGCGCCAATTAGCACGGGGATGCAACAGCCGCCGCCTCAACCCCGGCGTGTTGGTTTGACCAAGGCGAGGAACAGGCCGCTTACGAGCATCAGCAGCGCCGAACCCATGAATATGTAGCTGAAGTCCACCTGGCGCTCCTTGAGCCAGCCGCCGAGATACGGCGCCAGGCCTCCGATAATGCAACTGAAGAAGTTCAGAATCCCGTAGCCGGTCGCGCGATGGCGCGGCTCGGCGACCTGGCAGAGGATCGGCATCATGTTGGCATCGGACGTGCCGCGGGCGAATCCGTAAGCCACCAGGCAGCAGATCGCCAGCGCGAGCCAGTCGGTGCGCGCCAGCACCAACACCGCCGGCGAGCAGAGCGTTAACGCGATCATCGGCACAAAGATGCGCCCGCGCAGATGCGTGCGGCTCCAACGGTCGGCCACTGCGCCGCCGATCAGCACACCGCAGAAGGCCGCGACCTGCGTGAACGCCGTCGCGTAGATGCCCGCGTGGGCCTGGTCCAGATGAAAGTGCTCGCGCAGATACGCCGGCAGCCATTGCACGATCGCCCAGCCGGCGAAGCCGAGCAGACCCCAGTTCAAGACCAGCAACCAGAACGGGCGGCTACGGCCAAGCGCCGAAAACGCTTCGCCCGCCGGCGCGCCGTTGTTGCCGGAGGCGCTTTTCCCTTCCGACGGCGCGTCCCGCAACAGCGCGATCAACGCCCCTGCATACGCCACGCCGAACGCGCCGAAGAAAATGAAGGCCGATTTCCAGCCGTAGTGTTGCGCCATCCAGCCTCCCGCGCCGCCCAACGCCATGCCCGCGTAGATGCCGCTCATGTGAATGCCTGTGGCCAGCGACCGGGTCGGGCCGCGATGATAGTCGGCGATCAGGGCGAGCGCCGCCGGGATGTAGCACGCCTCGCTCACGCCCATGAACACGCGCGTCAGCAACAGTTGCCAATAGCTCGTCACGAACGCGGTCGCCAGCGTTACCGCCGACCACACGCCGAGGCTGATCAGGATCACCCGGCTGCGCCCGAACCGGTCAGCCGCCCATCCGCCCACCGGACTCAGAAATCCGTAAATCCACAGAAACACCGTCAGCAGCAATCCGAAGTCATCATCTCCCATCGGAATCGCCGCTTTGATCGAGTCCCGCATCGTGGTCATCATGATGCGATCGAGGTAGTTCAGACAACCAATCACCCAAAGCAGCCCGACGATAAGCCACGCCTTACCGCGTGTGGTTGCGAAATCAGTCGGATGCGAATCAGTGGATGGCGTCATGCGCCGAGGCAAACAAAGCCGGGTGGCGGCGTCAACAAAGAAGATTCATGCGATTTCACGGTGCCAAGGTTGCGGTGCGGATCGTGAAACAATCCTGCGACAACGAAGCGGCCGGAAGTCGCCTCCCAGCCGCTTCGCGTTTCCGCAAACTGAAGATGCTAGTCTAGTTCGAGCCGCGGCCGGCGACGCCGGCGGTGCCTTTCGTGATGGCCTTGGCCGGTTCTTTCGGACGCAGCGCGCGAACGGCCCTGCCGGCCCGCCACATCTCGGAGTTGCCCATCGCGTTGAGTTCCGCCTGGAGGAACTTTTGGTAGTTGGGTTTGCCGCAGGCGCTGAGGACACGCGCGGTTTCCTTGCCGGTCTTGACGCGATGGTAAAGCTGCTTGAAGACGGGCAGGACGGCTTTCTTGAACTTCGGTTTCCAGTCGAGCGCGCCGCGCTGGGCGGTGGCGGAACAGTTGGAATACATCCAGTCCATGCCGTTCTCGTCCACCAGGCGGATCAGGCTCTGCGTGAGTTCCTCGACGGTCTCGTTAAACGCCTCGCTCGGCGTGTGGCCATTGGCGCGCAACACCTCGTATTGCGCCTCCATAATGCCGGCCAGCGCGCCCATGAGCACACCGCGCTCTCCGGTGAGGTCGCTATAGACCTCATGCTGGAAGGTCGTCGGGAACAGGTATCCGGAGCCGATGCCGATGCCGATGGCCAGACAACGCTCCTCGGCGCGCCCGGTATAGTCCTGCTCGACGGCGTAGCTGGAATTGATGCCCGCGCCGGAGAGGAAATTGCGGCGGACTGACGTGCCGCTGCCCTTGGGCGCGACCATGATGACGTCCACGTTGTTCGGCGGGATAACGCCGGTTTGTTTCTTGTAGCAGATCGAGAACCCGTGCGAGAAATAGAGTGCGTCGCCGGGTTTGAGGTTGCGTTTGACCATCGGCCAGATGGCGCGCTGGGCGGCGTCGGAGACGAGCATCTGGATAATCGTCCCGCGGCGGACAGCCTCCTCGATGTCGAAAAGCGTCTTGCCGGGCTTCCAGCCGTCGGCGACCGCTCGGTTCCAGTCGCGCTTGAACTGTGGTGCTTGGCCGATAATGACGTTGAAGCCGTTGTCGCGCAGGTTCAGCGACTGGGCGGGGCCTTGCACGCCGTAGCCGATGACCGCGATGATTTCGTTCTTGAGAACCTTGCGCGCCTTGGAGAGCGGAAACTCCTGCCGCGTAACCACTTTTTCCTTCGTGCCGCCAAAATCAATGATCGCCATGTTTGTTCCTTGTTGATGGTTGTGTCTGTTAAAGAGGGGGCGGATTCTACTTCGCATACCCGCCGAGTCAAGCCGCCACCGCGGTCACCAGTGCAATCCAAAGTGTCGGCCAACGGACCGTCGCCAGCCCAAAGAACTACGGTTTGCAACCGCTGCAGGGGGCATTGAGCCATCACGGAAGCGGTGGTTAAAAGCCGCCGTTCCTTGGCGAAGCTGACCGCCGCGTTGCCACCTTCCTCGGCGCCTTCACTTCCGCAGCATCGCCACGCGGCCCGTGCGCGTGATTTCCACCACGCCAAACGGCTCCAGCAAGTGGAAGAACTTCTCGATCTTGCTCTCGTCGCCTGTGATCTCTACGATCAATTCCGACCGCTGCACGTCCACGATTTTCGCGCGAAAGATGTCGCAGATTTGCATGATTTCGCTGCGTGCCTTCGCGTCGGCCTTGACTTTCACCAACGCCAGCTCGCGGCTGACATACTCGCCTTCGCGAAAGTCCTGCACGTCCACGACGTTCACGAGCTTGTTGAGCTGCTTGATGATCTGCTCCAGCGTCGCGTCGTCGCCGCGGGTGACGATGGTCATGCGGGAGAAGTTCGCGTCGTGCGTGGGCGCGACGTTGAGCGTATCAATGTTGTAGCCGCGGCCCGAAAACAGGCCGGCTACGCGTGCCAGCACGCCGAACTTGTTCTCCACCAGTGCCGAGATTGTATGTCGCATAAGGCCGCACCTTATAGGCCAAACTCGCCCGCCGCGCAACTGACTAATGAGGACCGGCGCGCGTTCTCCGAACGCGATTCCCATGCGACACGGAGGCGTCGCGTTTGGAGAATGCGGTCCACTTGGTGTTTCGAGGGCCATGTTCCATCAAAAAGCACGTCAGATCATATCAGGACTTCCATGGTGCCGACGCACGCAGAGCGGGAAGAACCTTGAGGCGAAAGGCATATCGCGCGGGCGCCCCCGCCTGCGCGGCGGCTTTCGCCAATTTCACGACAGGGCTGGCGGGATGCCCGCGCTACAGCAATCGCCACACCTCATCGGGTCGGGCGATCAGTTCCTGCGCGCCGCTGGCGAGCAACTCGTCGCGGTCGCGGAAACCCCAGAGCACGCCGACGGGGAACATGCCGGCGGCGCGCGCGGTGCGCATATCGGTGTTGGTGTCGCCCAGATAAAGCCATTGCGCCGGGGGGATGGCCAGCTCGGCGGCGATGTTCAGCGCGCCGGCGGGATCGGGTTTCAGCGGGCCGCCGGCCAGTTGGCCGCGCACGCGATCGAATGGGGACGGCTTGAAGTAGTGAGCGATGGTCTTTTTCGTGAAGTCGTCGGGCTTGTTGGAGAGCACGGCGAGCTTGTAGCCCGCGGCATGGAGCTTGGCCGTCATCTCGGCCACGCCGGGATACGGCGTGGTCAGGTCGAAGCAGTGCTCGTTGTAGCGTTCCCGGAAGATTCGGATGGCGTCCTCAAGCAAATGCTGTCTGTTCGGCGGCAACGCCCGGATGCAGAGGTTCCGCGCGCCGTCGCCGACCATGTGGCGATAGGCCGCCATCGGATGCGGAGGGCAACCGAGTTGTTCCAGCATCCAGTTGGTGGCGTTGGCCAGGTCGGCCAGCGTGTCGAGCAGCGTGCCGTCGAGATCGAATAGAATAGCCGCAGGTTTTTGTTTCACAGGTGTGTTCCAGTCAACTATCACTTCTCCCATGCCGAGCGCAACTCGTGCGCTTCCAGCGACGCGAACCTGGCCGCGTCGCCCTTGACGGTGAGCGCAAGCGACGTGTCTTCCGCCTTCGGGATCACTGGCATCGGCACATAGGTCAGGCCGTCGCTGGCGAAGACCTCAAACGCCGTGCGGTCGGCGTAGATGGTGAGGCGTTGCCGGCCGTCGCGCAGCGGGGCGGAGGCGCGGTGGTTATTGACGACGATCTCCTGTTTCGCCGCGTCGTAGGCGATCTCCACGCCGCGGATGTTGAATGTCACCATGCTGTCGGCAGCCGGCTCGAACTCGGCGCGAATTTCCAGCAGTTCGCTGTTGATGGCGGCGAACGGGTTGGAGTCGCCTTCCTTCAATGTCCGCGCCCCAATGCGGTGAGACTTCGCGCGCAGTTTCTCCAGTTCCTTCACCGGCGTCCACGTCAGGCGCGGGCCTTCAGTGGCGCTGATGAGTTTCAACTCCAACGGCAGCGACATACACTGATTGAATGGCATCCCCGGCGACGGCGCTTGCAGCCAGCCGATCTGGATGCGACGGTGCTTCGGCTCATCGGAAAATGTCTGTGCTGCATAGAAGCCGCGCCCGCGATGGCCTTTCAGCTTCTCCGTCTCCGGCGTGAACTTCGCGCCATCAAAGCTGCCGACCATGTAGTCGCTGCTGGCGGCGGTGAGCACCCACTTCTTCTTGCCGGCGTCACCGTCCACGGCCAACTCGAAGAAGTCGGGGCACTCGTAGAAGCCCCCCGTCTGGCTCAGCACGGCCCAGTCTTTCAGGTTCGGCGAGCCGAGGAAGTGGATCGCGTGCTTCTTCTCCGGCAGACCGACATAGAGCGCCATCACCCACTTTTGCGCCGGCTCGTGCCAGAACACTTTCGGGTCGCGGTTGCCCGGCGTGATCTCCTTTACGACCGGGTTGCCGCTGAACTTGGTGAAGTTGCGCCCGTCGGTGCTGGAGGCGAGGCACTGCACGGTCGGCTTGCCTGCGGCTGTGTAGATGAGAATCTGCGGCGGCTGGCCGTTCTTGCCGAGGCCGCTCGTGTTCCTCCAGTCCACGACCGCGCTGCCGCTGAACATCGGCCCCATCGCGTCGGGCGCGAGCGCGTCGCCGAGTTCTTGCCAGTGGACGAGCTCGCGACTGACGGCGTGGCCCCAGTGCATGTTGCCCCACTTTGTTCCGTAGGGATTGTGCTGGTAGAACAAATGATACTCGCCGCGATAGAAAACCAGCCCGTTCGGATCGTTGTTCCAGCCGCGCTTGGAGGAGAAATGGAACTGCGGCCGCAACGGCTCGCGATAGAGGTTCTCCGCGCCCTTGATCTCGTCCGACGGCTCGATCCGTTTCAGCGCGGTGGAATCCTCCGGCAGTTTGTCCACCATCAGCGCGATGGCTTGGCCGCGCCACGCGCTCGTGTCCATGAACGCCCACCAGTCCGGATCGGCGTCGGCCAGTTCGATGTCGAGCGTCACTTCGGGCTTGCCGTCCGCCAGCACGCTGACCTTCCGCTTCGGCGCGCCGTTCTTGATCGGAATGTTGAGGTAACGCTTTTCGATCTTGAACACGCGCTTCTGGTCGCTCAGCAGCGCCGGCGGTTTGCGGTCGGTCAGGACGATGTGGTCCACGTTGATGTGGCCCCAGCCGCCGGTGGCGTCGTCCACAATTTGGATGCGCGCCGTCTTGCCGAGGAACTCGCCCATATCCCATGACGCCGGCGCGAGCGCCTCGCTGCCGCCGGGTTTCACGTTCGGGCCGGTCGCGGTGCGGACGACCTTGCCGTCCACGAGCAGGTTCATGCACGTCTTGCCCTCCCAACCGCCCCCGCCGATGAGGAAGCTGATGTAGCGTCGCTCGATCTTGAACTCCGGCGACGTCAGCGTGCCGGTCGGCTTGTCGCTGCCATGGAAGCTGTTGACCAATCCCTTGCCTTGAAAACCTTCCCCGCGCATCTGCCGCGGCAAGGTCCCCCGCGCCGGCCCCGCGCCGAACGCCGGGCCTGCCGCAACCCACTCGCCGTAGTCGTTGCCTTCAAAGTCCCCGAGGACGATGTCCCCGCTGGTTTCCGCCGTCGGTGGCGCGCATGGATAAATGCTCTTCATCTGCCATGCGTCTAGCGACTTCAACAACGCCTCGCGGCCCTGCGCGCGCAGCGAGACGCCGAGGCTGTCGGCGCGGCCGGGATAGACGCGCGCGGCCAGACATTGCCGGCCGTTGACAAAGACCTCCACCACGCTGCGGTCCACGAAGACGCGGAGCTTGAACGGCTCCTTCTCGCCGATGAAAACCTGCGCGTTCTCCGGCGGCCGCGAGCGCGCGTCCTCCAGCGACGACGAACACGACGTGTCCAGGCTGACAACGCTCAACTGCCGCGCAGGCGACTCCCAGCGCGTCCGGTAACCGCGCTCCTTGAACAGCGCGATGCGCGTGAACTCCTGCCGGTCCGGAGAGCGCAGGACGTTAAGCTCGACCATTGGCGCGCCTTTCACGTCAATCTCCGCGGCGATCTCCATTGCGCTGCCGCGGATGTTCTGAAGCACGACCTCCTTGTTTGGCGGCAGTTTCAGCATCTCTACGCGCTGGTGCCCGCCCCGCAACGATTCGATGTTACCCGCCGGTTCGATGTCCAGTTCTTCCTTTTCCACGAGCGCCAGCCGGCGCGCGAGCGTCATGATCTGGTTCCAGCCCGGCGTCTTCTTTGCCGGGTTCATGTTGAAGATGACGATGAGGCCGCCCTTGCCGTCCGGCGTGGCCGACGGCGCGTGGACGCCGGCGGGCGACACCGCGCCGTGGTTGAACTTGCCGTGCGCGGTGACCACCAGCTTGTCGCGCTGCTTGTCGCAGTCGCCGAGCAGATACTGACCGCCGCTCATGTGGCTGAAGAACAGCAGCATGTGCCGGTTGCCGATGGGCCAGAAATACGGGCACGCCCCGTCATCGCCAACCAGCGTGAACCGGTCGCCCTCCACGAACGGATGCAGATAGTCCCACTTCACCAAGTCCTTCGAGCGGAACAGGAAATCCGCCGCCACGTTCTTGCCTCCCGGCCCTGGTTGCGTGCCGCCGGAAAGCGAATAATAGAAACCATCCTTTTTCCAGATGCACGGATCGAAGACCCGATACGGCAGCGGCGAGCCGTCGGGGCTGGCGATGGGGATGACCGCACGGCCCGCGACCTTCTCCCAGTTCAGCAGCAGCGGGTCGCGCGCGATGGCGACCATGTTGCCGGCCTTGGTGCCGTGATACATCGCGATGACACGGTCCTTCTCGACCAGCGTCGCGCCGGAGTAGCACTTTTCCTCCGGATTCGGATAAATCGCGTAGGGCAGGTCGCGCCAGTGGACAAGATCGTCGCTGACCGCGTGGCCCCAATGCTGGCGCGGATCCTCCGGCGGATAGCCTTGGTAGAACAGGTGCCAGCGCCCCTGCCAGAAACACAGCCCGTTAGGATCATTCATCCCGCCCTCCGGGCTGACGAAGTGGTAAAGCGGCCGGTGCGGATCGCTGGCGAGTTTGCGGCGCGACTCGGCGAACCGCAGCATGAGCGGGTTGGTCTTCAGTTGCGCCTCCTGCTCCTCCAGCGTGCCAGCAAATGTGAACTTCGGCACCCGCGAGGTGTAGTCGGGTTGTTTGTCTCGGGCAATGGCAGTCAGCGTGATGCCCAGCAACAGTAGTGCGGGGTGTAATTTCATAGGACAGTCAGTTCATCACTGGTTTCCTGCCGATGGCGCCTTTGATGGCAGCCTCGATGACGGCCATCGAGCGCA
>JAOACV010000639.1 GCA_026417675.1 Verrucomicrobiia bacterium | reverse complement strand
TAAGAGACAGTCCTCATCCTGGGCGTGGACGAACTGCTGGACATGGCCCGCACGGCCGTCAACGTCATCGGCAACTGCCTGGCCACCGTTGTCATCGCGCGGTGGGAGAAATCGTTCCGCAATGCCGAATGGCAGGCCGAGGAAAAGGAGTTGGAGGAAGTCACCGGCCAGAAAGACATCGCAGCCAATGCCTAATCGCGTCACTGAGTGACGGGATGCCTTCAACGCGGCGGGTTCAATTCCCCGTTTTTAACTCTACTACGTCATGGGGGGCGGCTTCGCGCATGCCGGCGGGGCTGACGCGGATGAAGCGGGCGTTTTCGCGCAGTTGGGCGAGGTTGGCGGCGCCCAGGTAGCCGAGGCCGGATTGGATGCCGCCGATGAGGGTGCCGAGCAGGCGGTCCACCGAGCCGACGGCTTCCTTGAGCGCCTCGATGCCTTCGGCGGCGATCTTGCGGGTCGCGTCCTTCTCGTGTCCGTAACGCGCCGCGGAGCCGGCCTTCATCGCGGCGAGACTGCCCATGCCGCGATACTGCTTGTAGAGCTTGCCGCCGATCTCGACAATCTCGCCGGGGGCTTCGCTGCAACCGGCCAGCAGCCCGCCGCACATGACGGCGTCGGCGAGCGTGAGGGCCTTGACGATGTCGCCGCTCTTGGTGATGCCGCCGTCGGCGATAATGGTGACGCCCTTCTTGCGCGCGGCGCGCGAGGTGACATAGAGCGCGGTCAGTTGCGGGATGCCGACGCCCGCCACCAGTCGCGTGGTGCAGATGGAACCGGGGCCTTGGCCGACCTTGATAATGTTTGCGCCAGCCGACGCGAGAAACTCGACGCCTGCGGCGCTGGTGACGTTGCCGGCGATGATTGGCAGTTTCGGGAAGGCGTCGCGCAGCATCCGCACCGTGTCGCCGACACCCTTGCTGAAGCCGTGCGCCGTGGAGACCGCGACGACATCCACCCCGCGCTCGGTCAGGCTGCCGACATGCTTGAGGATGCGCTCGCGGTCCAGTTCGCCGAACGCGTTGCGGGTGGCCGAGACGGCGGCGCCGCAAAGGAGCCGGTGGTGCGCGTCGCGGGCCGGTTTGAACTGCGCGATGCGCTCCTGCATGATGCGCTCCACGTCGGCCAGCGTGAACAAACCGCGCAGGCGGTCTTCGTCGTCCACGACCAGCAGTTTGTGGATGCCTGGATGCTCGGTGAAGAACTTGTCGGCGCTGGCAATGGGATTGTTGCCGAGCTTCTTCCTGTTGATGGTGTGGACGTGGGCGCGCGGCGTCATCACCTCGACGGCCTTGCGTTGGGCGTAGCGCGGTTTCAGCACATGGCCGGAAAGCAGGCCCAAGAGCTTGTCGTGCGCGTCCACGACCGGGAACGTGCTGAAACCGAATTTCTTCTGCTCGATCAACTGCAACACGTCCCCAATCAACTGCTCGGGGCCGACCTTGATCGGCTCTTGGATGAGGCCATGCACGGCGTTCTTGACGCGGCTGACCTCGGAGAGCTGCTGGCGTTCGGGCATGTTGTAATGGATGAGGCCCATGCCACCGTTGAGCGCCATCGCGATGGCCATGCGCGACTCGGTGACGGTGTCCATGTCGGCCGAGATGATCGGGATGTTCAAGTGCAGCCCGTCGGCCAGCCGCGTTTCCAACACGGTGTCGCGCGGTAGGATTTCGGAGAACTGCGTCGCGAGCGTCACGTCGTCAAACGTGAGCGCAATCCGGGCGTTGGCTGGGAAGAATTCGTCGGCGGGAAGGAAGAACTTCGCGTCGAGAGTGTTGGATAGTTTCGCTGCNATGCACAGATGTAACGAGGCGCAGCGGCGCATGGCAAGAGGTTTTTTTGCGCCATTTTCTCGCGTCCCATTTCCGGCTCGCCTTCGGCCGCATTTGGCATTGACAGTGGCAGCGGGGAACCGGCGATTAGTCGCGCGTGTTTGGTTCTAATCCGCAAGTCTCGCCGTCTGCGACTTCGCAGTCGCGACGCCAACGGACGCGGAAGGTGCTGACCGGCTCGACGACGCCCGCGTCCGACCGCAGATGGAGGGGGCTGGGATGACCCGCGTTGGCGTGGCGCATCATGCCGTCGGCGTTCCAAGGCGCCGTGCTTCTCGCTGGCAGGCGCCGCCTGTTCCAGACCGATCTTGCTGAGGTATTCTTTCGCGCCACGCTTCATGGCTTCGACGGCGACGCTCTCGCTGCCCTCGCCCGTGAGCATGATGACCGCAGGCTGCAGGGTCTGCGGCAGGCTCCGGACCTGCGCGAGCACGGTCAGACCGTCGTTGTCGGGCAGATGGTATCGAGCAGAA
>JAOACV010000638.1 GCA_026417675.1 Verrucomicrobiia bacterium | reverse complement strand
CTCCATGCCCGCCTTCGAGCGCGTCTATCAGCGGCTCGGCGTGCGTTTCGATCACGCGCTCGGCGAAAGTTTCTACCACCCTCGCCTCGCGGCGGTCGTAACCGAGCTGAAAAACAAAGGCATCGCCGAGGAAAGCGAGGGGGCGGTCTGCGTCTTTTTTCGCGATGTGCCGCAACTGAAGGACAAGCCGTTCCTCATCCAGAAGAGCGACGGCGCGTTTCTCTACGCCACGACCGATCTGGCCACGCTCCAGTATCGGGTCGAAACGTGGAAGCCCGACGAGATCATCTACGTCACCGACTCGAGGCAGAAGCTGCATTTTGAGCAACTGTTTGAAACCGCGCGCCGGTGGCTTGCAAATCCGGTCCCGCCAGCCGGCGCGGCCTACATTGGCCCCAAGTTGGTCCACGTCACCTTCGGCTCAGTGCTTGGCGAGGACAACAAACCCATCAAGACCCGCAGCGGCGAACCGATCAAGCTGGAAGAACTGCTCGATGAGGCGGAACGCCGCGCCCAAGCGATTGTGGACGCGCAAAACCCGGACCTGCCGGCTGAAACGCGGCGCGAGATCGCGCGCGAGGTCGGCCTCGGCGCGGTCAAATACGCCGACCTCAGCCAGAACCGGGTCAACGACTACGTCTTCAGTTGGCCGAAAATGCTGGCCATGCAGGGCAACACCGCTCCCTACCTCCAATACGCCTACGTGCGCATCCGCTCGATCTTCCGCAAGGGCGCGGGCGGCGCGAACGTCCCGCCCGGCGCGCCGTTGTCTGCCCCAAACGTGGTGCTGTCCGACCCCGCCGAATTGGACCTCGCCAAGTTTATTCTGCGTTTCCCCGAAGCGATTGATCTGGCGACAGAGGACTACCGGCCGAATTTCATTTGCAGCTATCTTTACGATCTGGCGGGCAAGTTCAGCGTCTTCTACGAGCGCTGCCCCGTGCTGAAGGCCGACGAGCCGGCGCGCGCGTCGCGCCTGTTGTTGTGTCGCCTGACGGCGGAGGTGTTGCGCCAAGGCCTGGACTTGCTCGGCATCCAGACGATCGAGCAAATGTAGCCGGCCCGTCAGCGAGTCTTAAACTCGATCACCACAGGTGCGAGCGGGACGCCGCAGAGATTGGCGCAGTTCTTGAAGCCGAAGTTGTTGAGACCGAACTTGTATTCATGGTTCGGCTCCAAGTCCACAGGCCAAATCAACGTCGTGCGGCTGGCGTCCCAATACGGCCGCGCGCGATCCTTGGGGAACAACGGGCCGTCGCCGACCACCGAATATCCCGGGCTCATCTCCTGGTCGAATGTGATGCGTATCTCCGACAAGCGCGGGTCCACCTTGCGATCACCATTTTGCGGGAGCGTTGAGAGCACCTTGGGTTGCTGCAGCTTCGCAACCAGCTCCGGTGGCGCGCCCCGTGTGGTGAACCAGATCGCCCACGTCTCCGCCGGGACGCCCTCGGCGCTGCGAAACCCGCGCCGCTGAGGCGCGTTGATGCCGACGCGGTAAAACTTCGCCGGCTCCAGTGCGACGCCGAGCACGCAGGTTCGTTTGTCTTTCCATCTCGGCATGCCCCTTGTGTTGGGGAAAAACCGATCGCCGCCCGTCCATGCGAAGCCCGGCGCCATGTCCCGGTCGAAGGTGATGCCGATCTCCTTCAACGCGGGGTCCACCTCCGACGCGCCAATGGCCGGCTGGGTCACCACGATGCGCGGCGCGTTGGTCGGCGCGATGAACGGCGCGAGGCTCTGCGCCAGGTTGGTCTGCGCCGCGTGGGTCATAATCGTCATCCCCCACAAGATGGCCACAACCGCGATTCGGAAAGCTAATTGGTTTGATGACCTCATATCCGGGAACGGTGCGCATGAAATCACAGCGGCGGCGCCGTTACAAGGCCGAACGTGTGAGTGATCGTGGTCGCTTTTGCGTTAATGGCCGAGGTGGATCGCGTTCGGAGAACCCGCCCCACCAAGCCGCGCTGCCATTCGAGGACCGGCTCGACGGAGCCTCGTCCTGCCCTGAATTCCAAGACAGCTTCGACCGATTCGTCACCGTTCTGCCGACAACCCGTTTGACACGGCGCAGCCGCCACGGCTATACAATGCCTCCACTGTTGCCAGACACGTCCCCAACCGCGAAAGGAGACCGGACCATGGCCTACAAAGGTGTGCTCGATGACTACCGGCGCGCGATCCGCATGGAGCGGCCGCAACGCATGCCGGCGCTGCTGTGCAGCGAAGAGGTGGACGTGCGGCTGGCGGGCAGCCGCTATGACCTCTACAACTCCAACGCCGCCGAAATGGTTCGCGTCTGTCTCTTA
>JAOACV010000637.1 GCA_026417675.1 Verrucomicrobiia bacterium | reverse complement strand
TGTATAAGAGACAGGTCTTGGGGTTCTGCGGGTTGATGAAAAGGTCCTCGGTGCGGGCGTGCTCGATCAGCTCGCCCAGCAGCATGAAGATGCACTCGTCGCTGGCGCGGCGGGCTTGGGCCATGTTGTGGGTGACGATGAGGATGGTGTAGCGGCCTTTCAGCGCGAACATCAACTCCTCGATGGCGCGCGTGCCTTCCACGTCGAGCGCGCTGCACGGCTCGTCCATGAGGATGACCTCGGGCTTCATCGGCAACAGGCGGGCGATGCAGAGCTTCTGCTGCTGTTCGAGCTGAAGCGTTGTGGCCCGCGTGTCGAGCCGGTCTTTGAGGTCGCGCCAGAGGCCGACCTCGGTGAGCGCCCTCTCGACGGCTTCGTCGAGGGCGGATTTCTTCAGCGCGGCGCGGGGGGTATGGACGCGCAGACCGAAAACGACGTTTTCATAGACCGAAATCGGCAACGGGTTGGGGCGCTGGAAGACCATGCCGACGGACTTGCGCAGTTCCACCAGCGACACGTCGGGGTCGTAGATGTTCTTGCCGAGGATGCGGATTTCGCCCGTGGTGGTGACGTAGCCGAACCGCTCGTTCATGCGGTTGAAGCAGCGCAGCAGCGTGGTCTTGCCGCAGCCCGACGGCCCGATGAGGGAGGTGATCAGGCCGTGCTTGATGTTGGTCGTGACGGATCGGAGCGCCTGGAACTTGCCATACCACAAGTTCAGGTCCCGCGTCGTGATGCTGTAGGCGGGCGCGCTCATCCGAAAAGACCGTTGATGTATTCGTAGGTTTTGCGGTTGGCGGGGTTATCGGAGAAGATGATGTCGTTGGTGTTCATCTCCACGATGTCGCCGTTCCAGAGGAACATCGTGCGATCGGCGAGCCGGCGAGCCTGCTGCACGAGGTTGGTGACCAGAATGATGGTGATCTCGCTGCGCAGCTCCTTGAGCACGTCCTCGATGCGCATGGTGGTGACCGGGTCAATCGCGATGGAAAACTCATCGAGGCAAAGCACCTCCGGATTGTGCGACAACGCGCGGGCGATGGTCAGCCGCTGTTGCTGGCCGCCGGAGAGCCGCGTGCCGAGCGTGTCGAGCCGGTCCTTGACCTCGTCCCAGAGCGCGGCCTGGCGCAAGCATTTCTCGACGAGGCCGTCGAGGTCGCTGCGGGCCGTCACGCCGGCGCAGCGCGGCGCAAAGGCGACGTTGTCGTAGATCGAGAGCGGCAAACCCACGGGCAGTGGGGCAACCATGCCGATCTTGCGGCGCAGCTCATAAACATTGCGCGTCGCTCGCACGTCCTGTCCGTCCAGCTCGATTTTGCCGGTGACGGTGGCTTCGGGGCTGAAGTCAATCGTGCGGTTGATGCAGCGCAACAGGGAGGTCTTGCCGGACTGCGCCGGGCCGATGATGCCGAGAATCTCATTGCGCTGGACGGCGAACGAAATGCCGTGGATAACCTCCCGCGTCCCGTAAGAGAGCCGGAGATCCTGCACGATGATTTTGGGCGCGGCCGTCATTGCGGGCAAAGATGGAGGGATGGAGTAATGGAGGGGTGGAGTAATGGCGGGGCGGAGTGGTGCAGCGGTCGGCAAAGGCGCAAGGCCATTACTCCAATACTCCGACACTCCAATACTCCGTGCCTCTTCATGGTCACCATTTCTTCCGGTTACGCAGCCAGACGCGCAAGGCGATCGCGGTGGCGTTGACGAGCAACACCGCGCCGAGCAGCACAACGGCGGTGGCGTAGGGGATGGACTCTTTGACGCCGGGCACTTGGGTCGAAAGCGTGTAGAGATGCATGGAGAGCGCCATGCACTGGTCGCCGAGACCGTAGGGGAACAGATCGCCGCGCTGGACGGCTTTGAAAAAAACCGCGCCGGTGAACATGATCGGCGCGGTCTCGCCGGCGGCGCGGCTGACTTGCAGAATGACGCCGGTAAGGATGCCGCTGATGGAATTGGGCAGCACGACGCGCCAGATGGTCTGCCAGCGGGTGGCGCCGACGTTCCAGCAGGCCTCCCGGAAACTGCGCGGCACGGCCGCCAGCGCCTCGCGCGTGCTGGCGATGATCACCGGTAGGGTCATGATGGCTAGGGTGAGCGAGGCGGAGAGGATCGAGTAGCCGAACCGCGCCGCATAGACAAACGCGCCGAGCCCAAAAAGCGCGTGGACGATGCTGGGCACGCCGGCGAGGTTGATGACGGCGAGGTTGATGAGACGGTTGAACCAGTTGTCCTTCGCGTATTCGTTGAGGTAGATCGCCGCGAGGATGCCGATGGGCGCAGCCACGGCGAGCGAGAGGACTGTCTCTTATACACATCTC
>JAOACV010000636.1 GCA_026417675.1 Verrucomicrobiia bacterium | reverse complement strand
ACAATACCCAGCAGCGGGACGTTAAGTTGTTCAAACCAAGCCAGCGACCGCCGCAATGTCTCCACGGCCAGCACCGCCGGCGTGGTGACCGCCAGCAGTTCCGCGCGCCTGATCCAACGCACCATGTCCAGCGCGGCGTCGCCGATGCCCGGGGGCATGTCCACCACCAGGAAATCCTGTTCGCCCCACTGCGTCACCGCGAGCAGCTCCAACGCCGCCTGTGAAACGTCGCCGCCCCGCAACGGCACGGCGCGGCCCCGCGAGAAGAACGCCATGGACATGAACGTGATGCCGTGCGCCAGCGGCGGGTTGAGGCCCGTTTCTTCCGTGCAACGCGCATCATGGATGCCGAGGATGATGTGGTCGGAGGCGCCGGTGAAATCGAGGTCGAGCAGGGCCGCGCGCCGGCCTTGCGCGCCAGCAGCAGCGCGAGCACCGAAGCGATGGAGCTTTTGCCGATGCCGCCCTTCCAGCCGGTGACGGCGATGATGCGCTTGACGCCGGCAAGACGTTTCTCGATGACCGAGCTTCGGGGGTCAATCATGGCCGGCCTGTGATTTCCTGAATGAAAACGCCGCGGCCTCGCACGATGGAAAAGTCCGGGCTGCCGCACGCTGGGCAACGCATATACACATGCGCCATCTCCGGCACGAAATGGATGGCTTCGCGTTCCTCTTCCCCGACCTTGGCGTCCTGCTCGCAAAACTCTTTTTTGCAGGCCTGGCACTCGAACGCCGCCTCGCCTTTTACCACCCGGATCTTCGCGCCCCGCAATTCCGGCGCGGCGCTCGGAAGCTGCTCTTTCACCAGCGAGCCGAACAGTTCGTTGTCAATGGCCTGCAGTTCGCCAATGTTCAGAACGATTTCGTCCACCACGGCCAGCTTGCGCTGCCGTGCTGTCTCTGCGGCGGACGTGATGACCGCCTCGGCCAAAGCCCATTCATGCATGTCAGTTCTCGATTCTTCACCCGTTCCGCAACGCCGCCGCGCGAAGGGAGGCATCCTCGCCCCCGCATCGGCGGCACGGAGGGCGCAACAGTAGGCGGTCGCGCCGCATTCGGCAAGGCTCGCGATGAGGTCCGACGATCTTCCCGACACGCTGGCGCTGGGATACGGACAGTCCGGCCGGGGACCTACCAACTCAGCGGTGCGAACGGTCTCGAAGTCGGCAAACTCAGGGTGGGCCGCCGCTCCCGCGGAAAGGCTACGCAGCGTTCCTGACAACTACCACAAGCTGCACAGTCGGGAACGGCTCAGCTACCCGGAATCAACCGCTGCGCTCTTGCGGCAATAGAACCGAAACACCTCGCCCTGCCGGCACAGCGACAGCAACAGCGACAGCAACCCGCACGGCGCCGCCAGCAGCGCGGCCAACAGCAAAGACATCGCGCATACGACGGCTGGTGCCCGCCCGTCGCGGCGCAACTCCTCGCGCTGGATCAGACGATAAAGCTGATTGCGAGGCAAACCGAGCGCGTTGAGCACCGTTTGCAGGATGTGGAACGGCCCGAACTCGACCGACCAGTGGCTTTCCTTCAGCACCGTGAAACCGTGCCGCTCCAAGAGCGCGCGCAGGCTCGCCGGATTGAAATGGTGCAGATGGTTGGGGATGTCCCAACCGAGCCAGTGCCGCCCGAACAACCGCGCCGTCACGCAGCGCGCGTTGGGCGCCTCGATCACCAGCACGCCGCCGGGACGCAGCACGCGGTTGATCTCCCGCAGATAAACCCGCGGCTCGCGGACGTGTTCCAGCACGTTGTAAAGACAGACAAGGTCCATGCTCGCCGCCGGAAAACGCGCGTCGGGCAGATCGCCGAGAAAAATCTCCCGTCCCAGCCTCCGGCTCGCCGCGCGCGCGGCTGGCGCGCTCATCTGCGTGCCGAACACCTCCGCACCGGCGTCTTGGAAGAATTTCAGAAACCATCCGCGGTCGGTGCCGACATCAAGCACACGGCGATACGGTCCCCAGCGCATCAACCGCCGAAACCGCGCCCGGCGAAAACACTTGATCACCGATTCCAACCCGAATCGAAACCGCTCGCCTTCTTCCTCGGTGTAAAACGTCTCCGAGTAATGCGCCCGCAAGTCCTGCGGCTCCTCGACGCTGGCCAGCACGCCGCAGCCCGGACATTCCAGGAGCTCGGCCGAGAAGGTTCGCATGCGCGGCTCGCAGCAGAGGCGACATGCCCGCGTTGCTGTTGGAGCCTCAACGGATGACGATGGGTCCTTTGCGCTCACCGATGGCAGCATCCTCTTGCATCCCGGCCTGGAAAATCAAGCGCCGTAAGACTCCGCGCTCCGTGCCCGAATGGCCAGAGTTTCAGCGT
>JAOACV010000635.1 GCA_026417675.1 Verrucomicrobiia bacterium | reverse complement strand
GGTTAGATCGGCGACCCAGATTGGGTTGGGGCCGGTTGGCGGCGCGTGGGTGGCTAAGAGGTTGGGGACGATCGGGTGGGCGTGCCGGCTGTCAGTGGTGCGGGGCACGAACCATCGGGCGCACAGGCCGCGCAGGCCGGCATGGCGCAGCCCCCCCCCGACGCGTTTGCGACTGTGGCGTTGGCCACGCGCGCGCAGTTCGGCGTGGATGGCGGGGCGCGGAGTGGTTGGCGCAGTTGCTGTGGTTGCCGGCCGCGCCAAGGGCGTCGTCGGGTTGGTGGAAGCGAGTGTGTTTAACCCATGTGAAAATGAATCCGAGTTGGGTCGCAACCGACAATTGACGAACATTATCCCCCAACGGACGGGCGAGATTTCGTGCTTGCCTCGGACAGTGGGCGGGCAACAATGCCAACGAAACTCGATCCAACCATGCAAAAAGGAACGCGGACGCTGCGGAGCGCGCTGGCGGACGTGGCGCGCCTGAGCCAGGCGTCGGAGAAATCTTCGGGCTTCTTCCGACATCGGGGACTACGACGCCCGATCCCAATGTCCGCGCCTGCAGTTTCCAAGGAGCAAGCATGACATGAAAACGAACCGACGTGATTTTTTGAAAGGCGCCGGCTTGGGCCTCACGAGTGTGGTGTTGGCTGACTACGGCGCCAGCGGGGCAATCCGCCCGGATGCGGCTTGCGAGCACGCTTCCGTTGGAAGGGCGGGCGGCGGTAATCCTCGCGACGTGAAGCTCAACGTGAAGCTCATCTATTATGCGATGATTCACAGTTCTCTCTGGGAGGGACCGTGCCGCTACAGTGAGATGACCCTCGGACCCGATGGCGAGCGAGCCGAAGCGCGTCAGAAGTATGCGGAAACGGTGAAGAAGTTCCGCGCCAGCCTGCCGCCCGAAGCCCACATGCTGGAGCCGGTGTATATGGAGTTTCACGAGAACACGCGGCTGATGCCAAGGGACCTGCGCGTCCTCAAGGCCGATATGGATCAAGTGGACCTCTATGTGTTGCGGGGCTACAACCTGAGTTCGCATCATGAGGTCTATTTTGCCTCCGCGCTGAACGAACTCTGCAAGACGCCCATCGTGGGCGCAGGACATCACGGCCGGACTCTGGCGGCTTATCTGGACAGCATGGGGGCCGAGGGTTACGCCGAATACGCGTATGGCGGCCTGAACAAACTGATCGCTTTGTTGCGAGCAAGGAAAGCGTTTCGGCAAACCAACATGCTGCTCATCACGGATATTGGAGGCGCGGTGAAAGGTCCCGGCTACCTACGCGGCTCGATCAGGGATTACGACGACCTGAAGAGCAGGTTCGGCATCGGCGCCACCCTGGTGGGTTACAGCGAGCTTGGCAGCGAACGGGACAGAATCCTCAAGGACCCGGCCGCCATGGCGGAAGTGGAACGACTCAGCGGTCGGCTGCTCCAACAGGCGAAGGCCGTGCACATGGATCGGGAGTTGTTCAAGAACAACGTGCTGTTTTACCGGACGATCCGCTCGCTGATGGCGAAATACAACTGCAACGCCTACAGCATTAACTGCATCGAGTTTTGCTCCAGCAAACTGGCTATGGCTTGGAAGATCACCCCGTGCGTGGCGTTTTCCCTGCTCAACGGTGAAGGGTTTGCGACCGCCTGCGAAGGCGAGATCGGATGCTTGCTCGCAGTGAAGTTATTCAGCGCCCTTGCGAACAAGTCAACCTACATGGGAAACCTCAATCCCTTCCAACCCGGCCCGGAGCCGCCCTTCTTTGCGCCTTATTTTTGGGTGAACGACGCGGTCAGAGGCAAGGCTGACTTCACATTCGGGCACAACGTGCCCACGCTCAAGATGGAAGGATTCGACACGCCCGACCTTCCGTTCGAGATCAGGAACTTCGTTCCTGGAAAATCGGGCAAGTCCGGCTGGGGCGCGTCCTTCAAGGTGGACTTCACGAAGATCAAGGAGAAGACGATCACGCTGGGCCGGTTCAATCCGGCGACCACGAAGCTGCTGCTGACGAAAGCGGAGGTGGTGGGCATGCGAGGTTTTTCCTCGGAGCGTTGCTCCACCGAGACGTTGATTCGCGTCGAGGACCCGCAAGGATTCCATCTGCGCACTGCCACCTTCGGCCACCATTATGTGATGGTTTACGGCGATTATACGCAGGATCTCAAACGAATGGCGGACATCCTCAAGGTCGAGTGCGTTCTTCATGCGGCCTGATGGAACAGGATCGCCATCGGATAGCGCCGCGTCGGACGAAGCCAGGAAACTCCGGGCGGGCGACGCTACACCCTGTCTCTTATACACATCT
>JAOACV010000634.1 GCA_026417675.1 Verrucomicrobiia bacterium | reverse complement strand
TGTGTATAAGAGACAGGCACGCGGCGCCTACTTGTTCCACATCGAACACTGCCGCATCGCCGTCGCAGTCCACCCAGACCACGTCCACGCCGTGCCGGCGCAGAAGACTGGTGATGCGTTTGTAGTGCGGCACGAGGAACCGCTTGAAATGCTCCGGGCCGAGCAACGGGCCGGTGTTGTAGCACATGTCCTCCCACATTGCGCACGCCTCGAACGAGGCGCCCGTGCCGAGAATGCGTTCCAACACGCCGATGGTGCAATCCGCGAGCGTCTCGACCATCTCTTCGAACCACGCCGGATCGTCATAGACCACCATCGAGACGTTCTCGACGCCCATCCAGTTGCGAATCCAGCCGTAGAGACTGCCGCCGGGCAAGATGATCGGGTGCGCGCGGTTCGGGTCGCGCCAGAACGCCACGCGCTGGTCCCAGCCCATGCACGTGTTGTCGAGCGTCGCGATCACGCCGGCAGTGCCGTAGCGCAGTTGCGGCTCGGCCTTCGGAAAACGGTCGGGGTGCGACGGGTCGAGCCGCCACTTGTAATGCTCGCGCCAACTCTTGCGGTCCACGAGCAAGTGCCCTTCGTGCATCGGGATCGAACTCATCACCTTTTTGCGCGTCACACGCGCGCCGTCGGGTTGTTGCAGGACTTCAAACTCGCCGCGATCCTCCAATACCTTGACCTCAAACGCCGGGCACAACCCGACGTTACAGCCCGTGTGCCACGCCATGTCGCCGCCGAACAAGCTGACATCAAAGCCGAAGTAGTCGGCAACATTCTGGCGCGTCACGCTGCGCGGCAACCCCTCTTCATGCCATCTCGTCAGCGTCTCCTCCCAGAAGCTGAAGTCGTAGAGCGGCGCCCGATCCCGCGGCTGGTAGTGCATCGTGGCAATGAAACGTTGTCGGTCGTTCATGGGCGGTTACTTCCAGTCTATTTCTTGCGCCGCCTCATACATTGCCAGCACATTCTCCACGGGCGAGACGGGTTGGATGTTGTGGCAGGGAGCGCAGATCCAGCGGCAACCCTTGAAAATGCGGGCGGTTTCGCGCACCTCGCGGACGACGTCGTCCACGGTGCCGAAGGGGAGCGTCTGCTGGTTGTCTATCGCGCCGTGGAAAGCGACGCGGCGGCCAAAGTCGCGCGCGAGGCCTTCGCGATCCATGCCGGGACAACGCCACTGGACGGGATTGAGGATCTCGATGCCCACCACGTCCACGAGGTCAGGCAGGAAGATGCGCGCCGCGCCGTCGGTGTGATAGATGACGTGCGCGCCGACCGAGCGCACGAGGTCGGCCATCTTCTTCTGGTTCGGCATCAGGAACCGCCGATAGAGATCCAGACTCATCAACGGCCCGGTCTGGCTGCCGAGGTCTTCGGCGACGAAGCTCAGGCCGATCTTGCCGCGGCCCGCCTCGAAAATGCGGCGGTGATGCTCGAAGTGGAAATCAAACAGGTGGCCAAGGATCGCGTCGGCGATCTCAGGGTTGACGACGAGATCCTCAAACGACTGCTGCAACCCGCGCAACGCGCCGTAGAGCAGAAAAGGCTCATAAACGCCCGCAAAGAGGATCCGATAGCCGTCGTCGTTGGCGACCGCCTCGGCAATCGGCGAGTAGTCGTAGTCGTCCGCCGTCGGCCATCGGAACCGATGAACGTCCTCGACAGTCTGCACGTTGGCGAGCGGAGAGTGAATGACCTCGTCATACGCGCCGGTGCCATAGCTGACGGCTTTGCGCCGAACGCCCCATTCGTCGGCCAGAGGATCGTCGGGATGATGCTGGAGCTTGCAGTGCGGCTTGAGGATGCGCGGACGGTCTATGCCGAGTTTGCGCCAGAGCGATTCGTCGTCGGGGCAGCCGGTGGCCTTCTTCAGCTTCGCGTCGAACTCCGGCGTGGCCCAGTAGTCGGTGGGCAGCCGGTCGGGTTGCTCGCCGTTGAGGATGGNCAGCCAGCGTTCTTTGGGGGTCATGTCATCTCTACCCGCGCAACGCTTTCGCGGTGGCGGCGATGTGCTCGGGGGTGGTGCCGCAGCAGCCGCCGATGATGGCGGCGCCGAGGTCTTTCACGCGCAGGGCGAACGCGGCCATGCGCTCCGGCGTGACGGAGTAGACCGTCTTGCCTCCGATCATCTGCGGCAGACCCGCGTTGGCTTTGGCCAGCAAGCGCGCGTCGGGGCGCGTCTTGTGCATCGCGCTGATGGCCCGCTCGACTTCGTCGGGGCCGACGCTGCAATTGACGCCGACGACCACCGCGCCGGCGTCGAAGAGTTTGGCCACGGCGTCTTCGGGCGTGACCCCCATCATCGTGCGGCCGCCCTGCTCAAAGGTCATGCTGGCCACCAC
>JAOACV010000633.1 GCA_026417675.1 Verrucomicrobiia bacterium | reverse complement strand
CGTTTACTTCACGCGCACACGCCAGATTCTCCTGCGGGACCAACGGCGCGCGCGGGTGTTGATGCAGGTTTTTACGCGCGGCGACGGCATCGTGTGCGGCACCGACGAGGCCATCGCCGTGCTGCGGCTTTGCGCGGACAACCCGCGCGCGCTGCGCATCCGCGCGCTGCGCGATGGGATGGCGATGCGGGCGGGCGAAACGGTAATGACGATTGAGGGCGACTACGCCACGTTCGCGCATCTGGAGACGGTCTATCTGGGCATCCTGGCGCGGCGCTCGACGGTGGCCACCAACGTCCGGCGGGTGGTGGACGCGGCGGCTGGCAAGCCGGTTTTCTACTTCGCGGCGCGCTTCGATCACTGGGCCAACCAGCCCGGCGACGGCTGGGCCGCGAAGGTGGGCGGCGCGGCGGGCGTGTCCACCCCCGCCAACGCCTCGTTCTGGCGCGGCGCGGGCATCGGCACCATCCCGCACGGGCTGATCGCGGCCTATGGCGGCGACACAGTCGCGGCGACGCGCGCGTTTGACCGCCACATGGCCTCAAATGTGGCTCGCGTCGCCCTGGTGGACTGGGACAACGATTGCGTAAACACCGCGCTGGCCTGCGCGCGGGCGCTGGGCCGGCGGCTCTGGGGCGTGCGGCTCGACACGGCGGCCACGTTGCGCGACCGCAGCGTCACGGGCCGCGGTCCCGGCAGTTACGGCGTTTGCGCCGAGCTGGTGCGGAACGTGCGCGCGGCCTTGAACGCGGAGGGGTTTCCGTGGGTCAAAATCATGGTCAGCGGCGGTTTCGACGCCCAGCGTGTGGGCCGGTTCGTAAAGGACCGAGTGCCCTTCGATGCGGTGGGCGTGGGGTCCGCCCTTTTGAGAAACCGGATTGATTTCACGGCCGACATCGTCAAGCTAAACGGCCGGCCGTGCGCGAAAGCCGGCCGCGCTTTTCGGCCGAACCCGAGGTTGAGATTGGTGAGTTGATTATGGTAGCGAGCTTGGTAAGTTCCGCGGTGCAAGCCGTGAGCCTTCCCGCAGACACATCCGCCCTGGCGGAGGACGCCGCGCTGGTGGCGCGCGCCCGCGCCAACGACCCGTCGGCGTTCGACGCGCTGGTGGAGCGTTACAAGCAGCGCATCTATACCACCTGCTACCACATGACCTCCAATCACGAGGACGCCAACGATCTCGCGCAGGAGACCTTCATCCGGGCGTTCAAGTATCTGGACCGTTTCAAGGGCGACTCGTCGTTTTACACCTGGCTCTATCGCATCGCGGTCAACACGACCCTGAACTTCCTGGCCAAGCGCCGGCGCGCGGCCAACCAGTGCAGCCTCGACGACGTGGACGCCGACATTCAGAACGACCCCGATTTCATCGCCGCCACCCGCCAGGAAGGCCCGACCGGACAGGTCAGCGCCCACGAGCTGATGGAGGCGCTCAACGTCGCGCTCCAGAAACTTTCGCCGCCGCACCGCATGGTGGTGACGCTTTACGACGTGCAGGGATTCTCCCACGCCGAGATCGCAAAGATCATGAATTGCTCCGAGGGAACCGTCCGGTCGCGGTTGTTTTACGCGCGGCTGCAATTGCAGCAATTGCTGAAACCCTTTTTGCCCAAGAAAGCCTGAGTCATGCCCACGCCCCCCCAACCACCGGACGATCCGCAGTTCGACGATCTGCGCCGGCTGCTGGCCTTGAAGCGCCACGAAGCGCCGCCGAAGGAAACGATGGACGGGTTCCTGGCAGAGTTCCACCGGCGTCAGGAAGAGGACCGCGCGGCGGAGATCGCGCGCCAAGCCAACCGCTGGTCGCTGCGGCTGCGCGAATGGCTGGGTATCCCGCCGACGGTGCCGGGCGACGAGGCGTTTCCGGCGCTGCGGCGGTTGCTGGCGTTGAAGCGTTATGAAACGCCGCCGGCGGCGTATTTTGAGAATTTCCTGGCGCGGTTGCGCTGGCGGATGGTCGCGCAACAGGAACAGCCGGTGACGTTCCGGGCGCGTTGGCGCGAATCGCTGACCGCGCGGCCTGCCGTGGTGGCGCAACTGGCCGTGGCGACTGCAGTGTTGGTGTTGCTGGCTGGCGTCGCCGCAGATCGCTGGACGCGCCCACCGACGGCGCCATGGGAGGCCGGCCCCGCGACTGCCGTTCCCCGAAGGACGCCCCGGCGTGCATTTCGTGAGCGACACCGTTGATTTTTTCCCAAGACAGTATGCGACCTTGGTTCACTACTAATTTGGTTTGTGCCGCGTTGTGGGTGGCGCTGGCCGCGTCGCTGGAGGCGCAGGAGTTCACCATGCAGGACTTCGAACGCTCCATCGCCGCGCTGTGCGAACGCAGCACGCCCGCCCTCGTGCGCGTAAAGGC
>JAOACV010000632.1 GCA_026417675.1 Verrucomicrobiia bacterium | reverse complement strand
AGATGTGTATAAGAGACAGGTGTTGACCAGCGTGTTGCCGAATAGAATGGTCCCCAGCAGCCGCCGCGGCGCGGAAAGCAGTTCGTTGACCACCGCGCCCAGCGCGGGCGATTCCTGCGCCAGCCGGCGCGCCTGAATCTTGCCGAGCGAGAACAGCGCGGTCTCCGTGCTGGAAAAGAACGCCGACAGTGCCAACAGCACCAGCAGGGCGATCAGTGGTAACAGCCATTCCATCATAAGCGTCGCGCGTCCTCCGCCGCCGCGACCTTAGCCGAGCCGCGCCGCCGCCGTCAACGCCGCCGCGAGACGGCGGGATGAAAACACGAAACGCTTGGGCCTTCGGACTTGGGCGAGGTTTTCCGGCAGCCTCCGTCGTGGGGCAACGCCAAGAGCAAACAAACGGTTCCTTTGCGGCCGAATCATGCTACATTTGCCGCCGACAAACACATGAGCCAGCCCCCACTCTCGCGTTGGTGGTTCGCCGCCGGCATCGCGCTCGCGGTGGCGTTGGCGGGTTGGTTTGAGTGGCGGCAGGATTGGGCGACCCCGCGCAAACCGTCGGCCGATTCCGCGCTGAAAACCGACGCCGCATCCCAAAAGCCCGCGCCACGACGCGCCCCGCGCGCGCCCGCAGCGCGCAGGCTCGTCGCCGAGCCTCAGCCATCGCGCGAGGTCGCGCCGCCTGCGAAGGAAGACCGCCTCTCGAAGCTTCTGCGCCGGCGTTTGGACCGCGCCGGCGCCGTCCCAAACGAAGCGTTGCTCAAGTTCAAGTCGCCGGAGGCGATGCGTGAGTTCCTCAACCGCGCGGACCGCAGCAAACTCACCGTCCTGGGCCGACTGGATGGTCTGCGGGCGGTCCGCGTCCGATACGACCAACTCGACCAATTGCGCGCCGCCATCGAGGGCGACGCGGACATCTATGAGGACATTGACGCCAACTTCGTCGTCAAGACCCCCGACTGGCCCGACCCGGAATCGCGACCCGCGGGCAGCGGCACCGCGTCGTTCAATGGCGATGGTTTCCTCCATGCCATCGGCGCCACCGGCGATTGCTCGGCTTGGGGGGCGGGAGTTACCGTCGCCGTCCTCGACACCGGCGTGGAGAACCATCCGACCTTTAGCGACGGGCAAATCACCCACATGGATCTGGTGAACGACGGGCAGCCCTTCGACGGGCATGGCACCGCCATGGCCAGCCTCATTGCCGGCGGCGACGAACAAGCCCCCGGTGTCGCCCCCGCCACGCACATTCTCGACGTGCGCGTGGCCGACAGCCAGGGCGTGAGCAGCAGCTTCAAACTTGCCGAGGGCATCATCCGAGCCGCCGACGCCGGCGCGCAGGTCATTAATATCAGCCTCGCCTCCTACGGCGACGCCACCGTGGTGCGCGACGCCGTCGCCTACGCTCTGAGTAAAGGCGCCGTCATCGTCGCCGCCGCCGGCAACGACCAGACCGCCAACCAACTCGCATTCCCAGCGGCCATCAGTTCCGTCATCTCCGTCGGCGGCGTGGACGCGCACTACCAGCAGGCATATTTCTCCAACTCCGGCGCCGGTCTCGACGTGACCGCCCCCGCCGTCGGCATCCTGTCCGCCTACGGCGCGAACTCCATCGTCCTCGGCGACGGCACCTCGCAAGCCGCCGCCATCGCCTCCGGCGTGCTTGCCGCGGGCCTGTCCACCGGCTCGACGACAACCGCCGCTGCCGCCGACTGGCTGAAGCAAAACGCTCTCCCCCTGAATCTGCCCCCGGAACGCGGCGGTGCCGGCATGACGCAGGTCAAGTTGCCTTGAGCAGCGATTCCCGGAGTGGTTTGAGCCGGGCCGCGCGCCTCTCCACGCCGGAGTTTCGATTGTTGCCCGCCCTCGGCCCTGAACTCCTTCGGCCGCTCGAAGACCCAACTCAGCAACCCTCTGCCTTCGCGATGGCGGCGTTCAAAGCGCCTCACTTCACTTGGCCTTGCGAACTCAGAATGAACGGGCCGGCCAGACGCACTGCGGCGTGCAATCCCCGCTCCCGGCGCAGCTTCACCAGCCAGTCCCGCTGCACCTCCGCCAACGCCTGCCCCGCGTTGCCGCTCTTCTGCGCCGCGCCGTAGAACTCGGTCACCTTTGCGTCCGTGCGCGCTGACAGGGCCCGGCGGTCTGCCTCGGCCAGCTTCGCGCCGCCCACGATGACGTGGCGCAGCCGGGGCCAATCAATGCCCGCCGCGACCAGCCCTTTGAGTTGTGCAGGCGTGGTGTAGAGCACATCGATGGCCCGATCAGCCATGGAGCGCGCCTGCCGGTCTGGGCGCAGACCATCGAGCACATGCGCCTCGGCACCCAGATGCAG
>JAOACV010000631.1 GCA_026417675.1 Verrucomicrobiia bacterium | reverse complement strand
TCGGCAAGGTCTCCACCAACCGCGCGACTTTGTTTGCGGCGGTATCGAATCTCAGAACCCGGTTGGCTGCGGCACAGGCCACGTAGAGAGTCTTGCCGTCCGGCGACGCGACGAGCGCGGCCGGAGACAGAGGTTCCGCCGACATCACCCCCAGCGGCACGAGCAGCCCCGTGACCAACAGCAACTTCAAGAGATGGCGCGCTGTGATCATGTCATCATCCATCGCTTCAACGGCAGCCTAATCCTCCCTGACCTTTGCACAAGCGCAAAAAAACGGTCTGGCAGCCGCTTTCGCGCAAGCATTCCTTTACAGAAGGCCGCAAATCGGCTTTGCTACCGCTATGCAAAGCCCATCCAGAAACAGCGCACGGTCCCATTGCGCGTCATCGCTCACTCGTCGGGAATTCCTCAAGCGATCTCTCGTTTCGGCGGCGGGCCTTGCGTGCGGCCGGCGATCATTTGCGGCCGGCAAGCCCATGGACTCCAACACCTGGGCGTTGTTGGCCGACCTGCACATCGCCGCCAAGCGCACGAAAGCGGCGCGCGGCGTGGTTATGGCGGACAACCTGACGGCGGTGGTGCGCGATCTGACCGCGTTGCCAACGCTGCCATCGGCGGTGTTGATCGCCGGTGATTGTTCTTTCGGGGAAGGCGAGGCGGACGACTACGCCACACTGGGCGATTTATTGCAGCCGCTCCGCAGCGCAGGCATGACACTCCATTTCATGACCGGCAACCATGACAACCGCGACAACCTGCGTGCCGCCTTTGGCATCCGCGCCGGCGAGGGGACGAAGTTTGGCCGTCATGTGGCCGTCGTGCAAACGCCCCTCGCGAACTGGTTCTTGCTCGATTCGCTGGATCCAAAGATCGCGGTGGCCGGCCGGCTCGGGGATGCCCAGCGCGCGTGGCTGGCCGCCGCGCTGGATGCGCACGCTCAGAAGCCTGCGATCCTCGTCGCACACCACTATTTGGATGACGGCGTGGGCAAACAGCCGTTGCAGGACACCAAGGAGTTTCTGGAGATCATCGTCTCGCGTAAACAGGTGAAAGCTTTCATTTACGGTCACAGCCATGACTGGAAAGTCAGCCGGCACGCCAGCGGCATTCATCTGATCAACCTGCCGCCGGTCGGCTACGTTTTCTCGGCCGGCAAGCCGGCGGGCTGGGTCCTGGCCACGATGCAGGCCGACGGCATCCGTCTGCAACTGAAGTGTGTGGACCGCAACCACCCCATGCACGGCCAAGTCGTCCCGTTGGAATGGCGGAGGGAATGACGACCGGGATTCCTCCCGTCAACGCGTCGCACCACAGGAGCTTGAATTCGCGCCAACGCTCAAGTAATTGAGGGCCACTTGGCGTGGTCCGGCTTGAGAAAAAAACAGCGCCTCAGAGAAAGCCCATGAAGGACCGAAATTCGATACCCGCAGCGGCGTTTCGGACGCGCCTTGCCGTCGGGATGGCGCTGGGGGTGTTGGTGTTGGCCGGCCCCGGTTGCGCCACAGGGGCCAATGGGGCTGGATGGAATTTTACAATGCCGGGTTTGCTTGATTCGGCTGTGGAGTTGGGAGACGGCACGTGGTTCCTTGGCGCGGGCCTCAAGCCCAGTCAACTGAGAATCAACCACTCGGCAAATGTGAACGCCGCCGACACGACCAACGCGGACCAGCTTCGCAGCGGCGGCGGTCTGGGTTTGAGCCTCACCGGGGCGGGCGTGACGGTGGGCGTATGGGATGGCGGCGCGGTGCGATCCACGCATCAGGAGTTTGGCGGGCGCGTCACGGTGATTGATGCGGTTGCGAACAGCGATCACGGCACCCACGTCGCCGGCACGATCGGGGCCAGCGGCGTGGTTACCGCCGCGCGGGGCATGGCCACGGGTGTCTCCCTTCGCAGCCGCGACTGGAACAATGACATCAGCAAGATAAATTCCGACGGCTCGTTGATCCAAGTTTCCAACCATTCCTACTCCTACATAACGGGGTGGGAGCTCTACAACTGGGGCTTCGGATATGAAGACACATGGGTCGAGGACCGCTCGGTGTATTCGGTCGAAGCGAGGGGATTTGGCAAATACACGAGCTACACGCGCGACTTGGACACCGTGCTTTACAATAATCGCCGGCTCTTGAGCGTCTGGGCGGCTTCCAACGACCGCGATGACAGCTACCGGAACTACCGCGGTGACAATACCTATGTCACCTACCTTTCGGCGGGCGGTGCCGGCCCCGGCTGGTATCGCGTCTCCACCGACAGTTACCCGGCCCCGCCAGCCGACGGCAACGCCGGCGCCGGTTACGACTCTCTGCCCACGATGCAGGCGGCGAAGAACAATCTGGTTGTTGGCGCCATCAACGACGTGACGG
>JAOACV010000630.1 GCA_026417675.1 Verrucomicrobiia bacterium | reverse complement strand
AGATGTGTATAAGAGACAGACACCATGGCGACCTCGAGCAAAGGCGACAAACAAGCCGTCATTGACGTTCTAAACAAGGCGCGGGCCGCAGAATTGGCGGCCATCCTGCAATACATGTCCCAGCACTACGAACTGGCCGACAACGATTACGGCCAGTTCGCCCAACAACTCAAGCTCATCGCGATTGACGAGATGCGGCACGCGGAGATGCTCGCCGAGCGCATCCTCATCCTCGGCGGCACGCCCACCAGCAAGCCGGATATGGAAACCAAGAAGAAACAGCCGGTGCTGGAAATCTTCAAACTGGACGAGAAACTCGAAGACGGCGCGGTCAGGGATTACAACGAATTCCTCCAAGTGTGCCGCGAGGCGCGGGATTACGTGAGCGCCAAGGTGTTCGAGCTGCTCATCGTTGAGGAACAGATTCATCTTGAACACTTCCAAGACATCATCCGCCACATCGAGGAACTGGGCGACGCCTACCTGGCGACCCAGGTTGGCGGCGCGGCGGAGGGCCCGCCGGCGCGCGGTTTCGTGGCCAGCCAGGGCGGCGCAGCGGACGCGCAACCGCAGGCTTGATTGGAGGTGTGTCGGCTGCCGAGTCGTTTAACCCGGCCCGCGCCGCCTTCGCCACGAAACGCTTGCGCTTGCTGTTTGATCGCCATTAGCACCTGCTTGCCGGCGACCTTGGCGGGGGCGCGTTTCTGCAACCGCGCCCGGGCGGATGGTCGCGACGATTCCGCGCTCGGGTGGATCGCGTTCTCCGAACGCGAGAGGGTTGTTGCGTCACAGCAGCAAAGGCGTGCGGAGAACGCGGTCCACCTCGGATGCTCGCACGACTATAAAGAACATTCCGCGCGGAGCCTCAGATGTTGGCTCCGGGTTCTTCATTTGGGCGACTTTCGGCTTGCAAAAGTGCGGGGCCAGCACTTGATATGACTGCGCGAGGCGCGCGGATGTCATGAGCAACGCAAAGGTTCTGAAGGTCAACATCGGTTCGGGGCCGCATGGCAAACCGGACTGGGTCAACCTCGACTGGGGCGCGTTGGCTTTGCTGAGCAAGCTGCCCCGCCTGCGGCGGTTGCTGATCGCGCTGCGGTTGCTGCCAGCCATCTACGAAACCGATTGGCCCAGCCGGCCGCGCCTCTGCAACTGCCGCAATGGCCTGCCGTTCGCCGATGGCTCGGTGGATTTTCTTTATAGCTCCCATTTCTTGGAGCATTTGCCGCGCTGGCAGGCGCTGAAGTTGTTGCGGGAATGCCACCGCGTCCTGCGCCCCGGCGGTGTGCTGCGGCTTTCCGTGCCCGACCTGCGGCTTCTGGCGGAGAAATATGTTCAGCGCGACCAAGCCTACTATGCCCCGTTGCAACCGCCGAATGCGGACGCCGCTTGGTCGCTGGGCGACTCGTTCGTGTCGAATTTCTATGGCCACGACACGTGGAGCCGGCCGGACTGGATTGGCCGGCTGCGGCAGCGATTCATCCGCGGCCATCTGTGGATGTATGACTTCGATTCGTTGAGCCGGCTGTTGACGACGGCGGGCTTCACGGAAGTCGCACGCTGCGAAGGCGGCGTCGGCCGCGTGCCGGACTTGGACTTCCTTGACATCCATCGCGAACAAAGCCTCTACGTCGAGGTCGTGCGTTGAGCCTTGTTGCGGCAGCCCCCGGCCACTCCCATGAAGCGTCTGATCGTCATCTTCAACGGCACGCCGGAGGATTTTCGGCGGGTGCGCGGGGGGCTTTCCGGCGGCGACCGAATTCTGTTCGAGTCGCTGCGCGTCTGGGCGCGCGAGCGCGCGGTGGAGAGTCTGGAGGTTCTGACCTGCCCGTCGGGCCGCGAGCGGGTGCGACTGTATGCGCCCGAAATTATGGACAAACTGGTCTTCCATGTTCTGCCGGTGCCCGCGTGGATGTATCGGTGTTTCCCTCTGGTGTTTCTGTGGAAAACCCTCGTTGCCATGTTCAAGCTGATACGCATGCCGATGGACGAGGGCACGACGCTGTTCGCGGCCAGCGACCTGTTTCCCGACAGCCTGCCGGCCTGGGCGGCGCGGGTGAAGCATCCGCGCATCCGCTGGGTGTGCGCGTTTTTCTTTACCGCGGCCAGTCCGTTTGATTCGCGGTTTCCCTACCGGGGGTTCGTGCCGGTCGTGCGCGGCGTTTTCTACTACTACACGCAGGCGTTCTGCTTCCGTCTCATCCGGCGCAAGGCCGACCACGTGACGGCGTGCAATGAGATAGACCGGCGCAAGTTCCTCGCTGCGGGCTATCCGCCGGAGCGAGTGACCACGCTTTACGGCGGCGTGAACATGCAGGAAGCCGACGCGGTGCCCGAACCGCCCCAGAAG
>JAOACV010000062.1 GCA_026417675.1 Verrucomicrobiia bacterium | reverse complement strand
TCTTGAGCACCCCGGTTTCCCTCTCGCGATTGCGCTGGTGGCTGTGCGGTTTGTTGTTCGTGGCCACGGCGCTGAGTTTTCTGGACCGGCAGGTGTTGTCGGTGCTCGCGCCGGTGATCACCGAGCAGTTGGGCATCAGCAACCAGGAGTATGGCTACGTCACCACGGCGTTCCTGATCAGCTACGCCATCATGTTCCTCGGCGGCGGGCGATTGATGGATGTGGTGGGCACGCAGCTGGGCATGGCGTTGTCGGTGGGCCTCTGGTCGGTGGCCAGCGGCCTGCACGCGGTGGCGCAGAATGCGTTCCAGCTCGGGTTCTTCCGGTTTGTGCTGGGCGTCGGCGAGGGTGGTTGTTTTCCCGGCGCAGCCAAGGGCGTAACTGAGTGGTTCCCGGCGGAGAAACGCGCGCTGGCGATCGGGATCGCCAACGGCGGCTCGGCGTTTGGCGCGGTGCTCGCGCCGCCGCTGGCGGTGTGGCTGGCGAACATCGTCACGTGGCGCGGGGCGTTTGTGGCCACAGGCGTCATCGGCGTGATATGGGTCGTTGCATGGTGGTGGCTGTCGCGCGGCGTTCGGACACACCGCACCGGTGCAGTGGCGCCCGTCCTGGACGCAACAGTCGGCTCCACACCACCATCTTTGCCGGAAGAACGGCCCGCGTTGCTCACGCTGTTGGGGCGACTGGATGTGTGGGGACTGGCGTTGATGCGGTTTATTTTCGATCCGGTGTTTTACTTCTACATGTTCTGGATTCCGAAATACCTCAGCGCGGAGCGCGGCGCTTCGCAGCAGCAGATTGGCGAACTGACTTGGATTCCGTTTCTGGCGCTGGGCGTCTCCAACGCGCTCGGCGGATGGGCATCCGACGCGCTGATTCGCCGCGGCCTGTCGGCCATGGCAGCCCGAAAAACAGTCATGGCGGCGGCGGCGGTAGTGACGATGGCCTCTGGCCTGACCGGCTTGGTCAAGACTGTGGAGATGGCGCTGGCGATGATGTCGCTGCTGATGTTCGCGCACGGATTCTGGATCACCAACTACATCGCGCTGATCAGCGACCGTTTCCCGAAGACCGCCGTGGGCACGGTGGTGGGCTTCGCCGGCACCGTCGGCGCGACCGGCGGCATCCTGGCCAACACCAGCACCGGCTGGATCGTGGACCGGTTTTCCTACGGCCCGCTCTGGCTCGCCTCCGGGTTCATCTATCCGCTGGCGTTCGCAGTGCTGATGCTGACGATTCGCGCAAGAAAAACATGAATGCCCGCATGATCATTTTGGGTGTCACCTGCCTGGTTTGTGCCACGGCGCCAGCCGTAGAGACTCGGGCGAAACGGCCCGAAGTCATGGCGGTGTATTATCCGCACTGGCACAGCTACGACCACGGCAGCGCGTGGAAAGGCGAGGGCTGGACGGAGTGGGAAGGATTGAAGGCGGCGGTTCCGCGATTTCCAGGTCACGAGCAGCCGAAGAAGCCGTTGTGGGGTTGCTTCGACGAAAGCGACCCGAAATGGGTGGCGCGCGAGATTGACCTCGCCGCCGACCACGGAATCACCGTGTTCCTCTACGACTGGTATTGGTATAGCGGCGTCAAGAACATGGAGGAGGCGTTGGAGAAAGGCTTCCTGCGCGCGCCGAACCGCAAGCGCATGAAGTTCGCGCTGATGTGGGCGAATCACGACCGGCGCGACCAGTTCTGTCCGGAGTTGGGGACGCCGCGCACCGTCTGGCTCCCGTCGCGCCACTCGCCGGGCGATCTGGCGCGGGTGATGGATTACTGCATCGCGCACTACTTCCGGCAGCCGAACTACTGGCGCGTCAACGGCGGCCTTTTCTTCAGCGTCTTCGAGTCGGAGAAGTTCGTGAAACAACTCGGCGGCCCGCAGGAAACCCGCGCGCTGCTCAAACAGATGGATGTGCGGCTCCGCAGAGCCGGTTTGCCGCCCATGCACTGGAACGCGATGGTGGCCAGTCCCGCGGCGGCCGCCGTGATGGAACAAGCCGGCTTCCACAGCACCAGCCGATACAACATCACCACCGCCGGCAAAGTCCGGCCCGACTTCACCGAGCGATACGAAGACGTGATGGAAGCCCACCGCGCGCACTGGGAGAAGATGGCGGCCGCGCCGCTCGTGAATCTCCCGGTTGTGACAATGGGTTGGGACTCAACGCCGAGGTGCCGTCCCGACGTGCCGTGGCCTTTCCCCAAACGGGAGTATCCCTACGGCCCAGTCGTCGTCGGCAACACGCCGGAGCGTTTCGAACAACTGCTGCGCGACGCCGCCCGGCATATCGAGCGCGACCCGCGCAAGCCGTTCGGCCTCCTGATCAACGCCTGGAACGAATGGACCGAGGGCGGCTACCTGCTGCCGGAGGAGCGAACCGGCACGGCATACTTGGAAGCAGTTAAGCGCGTATTCGCCCCCATAAGAACCCCCTGACGAAAACCGCTCACCGCGAGGTGGCCGCGCTGAGCGTGTCCGCAAACGGGAAGTGATCGCAAATCAACGACTCCGGTTTTTCGCGGCCGGAGGGCCGTCCACCGACCTGCCGAACGGAGGGAAAAACCTTGTGCCCCGTGGGTCTTTTGTGGCTGAATCGCGCTCAAGACAGTGGCTTTAGAGCATCGAGCATCGCCCATGAATACGAGCGTCGCCAGAACAGCGGTCATCGCGTGCTTGATTCTCTCTTGCTCGCTCGTCCGGGCCGAGACCGGAGCCACCAACATCATCAACGGCGTCACCACCAACGCCCCCGGCGACTTTTCGGTCGGCACCAACGGGCCGTTCAACGCGCTGATCGTCACCAACGCCGGCGTGCTCAACGTCAGCGGCGCCGGTTCCATCGGCTTCAAACTGGGGGCGAGCAACAACAACGCGTGGATCATTGGTCCCGCTTCGCGCTGGAGCAACAGCGGCAGTTTCTACGTGGGCAACTCCGGCGCCCGCAACAGTCTGATCATCACCAACGGCGGCCGGGTAATCAACGGCAACGGTTACATCGGCAACAACGCCGGCGCCAGCAACAACTCGGTCTGGGTCGGCGGCGCAGACTCGGTCTGGAGCAACCGACTCAATCTTTTCGTGGGTAACAACGGGCCGGGTGGCAGTCTGGCCATTGCTACGGGCGGCACAGTGATTGCCTCCAACGTCACCGTCGGCGCCGGCGCGACCTCCACCGGCAACGTGATCACGCTGAACGACGGTTTCCTCTTTGTGACGAACCAGGCGCGAACCGGCACGCTCGACATCCGCCGCGGCGCGTTGACCTTCAACAGCGGCACGGTCACGGTGAACCGTCTGTTCGTTACCAACGGCGCTAGCAGCGCTGTGACCTTCAACGGCGGCACGCTCAACAGCGGCAACAGTTTGGTCAACAACAACACGCAGTTCCGCGTTGGCAACGGCGTCAGCGCGGCCCGGTTGAATCTGGACGGCGGCGCGCACTGGTTTGCCAACGGCCTCTCGATCAGCGCCAACGCGACCCTCAGCGGCACCGGCGTCGTCGCCAAACCCGTCATCGGGGGCGTCACCAACGCCGGCGTCATTGCGCCGGGCAATTCGGCGGGCAGCCTCGCCTTCGACTGCGACCTGGCACTGCTCAACACCGCGCTGCTGTCGCTCGAACTGGGCGGGACCAACGACTGGCTCTATGACCAGATCAATGTTGAGGAAACGTTCGACTTCCAGGGCGTCCTCGACGTTTCGCTGCTGGGTGGTTTCACCCCGCAATTCGGCGACGAGTTCGACCTGTTCGATTTCAGCGTCGCCAACGGCCGCTTCAGCCGGCTCAACCTGCCGGCGCTGGATCCGGCGTTGTATTGGAACACGGACTACCTTTACACCACCGGTCAGTTGCTCGTCGGCGACCGGCAGGCTGCATGGATGATCAGCCCGGCTGACGGCTCTGCGTTCGCCTCCTCCGAGGCGACTTTCGTCTGGGACCGAGGCGTGCGCGTGAGCCGCTACGCGCTGTGGGTGGGCAGCACGCCGGGCGGCTATGACCTCTATGCGGGCATTGAGACCGGCCGGTCGCGGACGGTGACGTTGCCGACGGATGGCCGTCTCATTTACGTGACGTTGTGGTCGTGGGTCAACGGCGCTTGGGAGCGGGGGCGTTCCTACACCTACACAGCCTCCACCGCAGGCGCGGCCCGGATGCTCAGCCCGGCCAACGGAACGACACTGGCGGACGGCTCCGCGACTTTTATCTGGGACGCCGGCGTGGGCGCCACACAATATGCGCTCTGGGTCGGCAGCAGTCCGAACAGCCACGACCTCTACGCGGGCGTTGAGACGAGCTTGTCGCGAACCCTGACGCTGCCTGCGGATGGCCGGACGCTCCACGTGACGCTCTGGTCGTGGATCAACGGCGCGTGGCAGTCTAACGCCTACACCTACACCGCCTACACCCAGCCCGGTCTCGTCAAGGCCAAGGTCATCAGCCCGACCAACGGTTCCAATCTCACCTCCACCTCCCTCGAACTGGTTTGGGACGCCGGCGAAGGGGTCACCCAATACGCCCTCTGGGTCGGGAGCCGCCCGATGGGATTCGACATCTTCGCCCGCGTGGTCACCGGCCTGACCCGCACCGTCACCGTGCCTGCCGATGGCCGCACCATCTACGTCACTCTGTGGTCATTCCTTGACGGCGTCTGGCAGCCGAACTTCTATACCTACACCGCTCCCCGCGCGCGTTAGAGGGCAAATGACATGCCCGCCTGACGGGTAGATGCGGCCGTTGGGAGCATGGTTTTCTTGGGCGGTTGCAATACTCCAGGCGATTGCGACAATGTCGTCGACAACACCTTGGGAAGGAGGAAGCATGAAACTGTTGCGAGTTGGTTTTGGTTGGTTTGGGTTGACCCTGATGTTCGTTGCTTGGCCGCGCGTCGCGTCTGCGGTAGATTTTCCCGGTCCTGAACCGCAGCAGGCGAAGGCGACGCTGGAGGGCAACCGTTTCGTCATGGAGAACCAAGTCCTTCGCTGTGAATGGACGACCTCCAACGGGCGGTTCAAGCCCGTGCGCGCTGTGGACAAACTGTCGGGGACGACGTTGCCGATGGACGATGTCGAGAGCTTCCGTTTCCTCGTCGCCAGCACGCCCGCCTCGGAGCCGCGGCTGATGAAAGCGTCCGATCTGCGAGTTGTCGGCAAGCCGAGACTGACCGCGTTGAAAGCGTCACCGGCTTCGCGCCGGCTCGCGGACCGGTGCGCAGGCCGGCAGATAGTCGTTGAGTTGGCGTCGCCCGACGGAACCATCGAGGCGCAATGGCGGGCGGTCCTTCGCGATGGCGCGAACTACGTGCGACAAAGCTTGAGAATCGGGGCCCAGCGCGAGGCCGTCGAGTTGCAGGAGTTGACGCTGGTGGAGTGGGTCGCGCCCAAGGCGGAGCAAGCGGGCAGCGTGGACGGCTCACCGGTGGTGGCGGGAAACTTCTTCCTCGGCTGCGAGCATCCGATGTCGAAGAACATAGTCATGCCGGCCGGGAGTCAAACGCTCGTGCGCTGCGGGTATCGCTACAACCTCGTGGTCGAGCCGGGCCGGCCGCTGGAACTGTCGGGCGTGGTGGGCGTCGCGCCCGACGGCCAGATGCGGCGCGGCTTCCTTCATTATCTGGAGCGCGAGCGCCCGCAGCCGTATCACACGTTCCTCCACTACAACTGCGGCTACGAAGTGGGCTGCCGGTTCTGGCAAGTGCGCCGCTACGGCACGCCGGAGGAATTCGAGAAGTTCCTTGGCGAGCAGGAGGCCATGTGGTTGGACCGGATCGCTGTTTTCGGCCGCGAGTTGGTCGAGAAGCGCGGCGTTGTGCTTGACTCGTTCGTGCACGACCACGGCTGGGACAACACGGAGTTGGTGTGGCAGTTCCATAAGGGCTTCCCGCGTGGCTTCTCCAATGTCCGCGCCGCCGCCGAGAAATATCGTTCCGCCGTCGGCGTCTGGTTCTCGCCGTGGGGCGGCTATTCCGGCCGCGCAAGGCGCTTTGAGGCGGGCCAGCAACAAGGATTCGAGACGAGTAAGAATGGTCTCACGCTCGCCGGGCCGCGTTACTATGCGCGGTTCCGGGCCGCGTGCGTGGAGATGGTTCGCAACTACGGCGTCAACTACTTCAAGTTCGACGGTTTCGGCGCGGGCAACAGCAAGGATGGCGCGGGACCGTTTGCCAGCGACGTGGAGGCGTTGCTGCGGCTGCACGAGGAATTGCGCGGCCTGAAACCGGACGTATTCCTCAATCCGACAACCGGCACGTGGCCGTCGCCGTTTTGGATGTTGTGGGCCGACGCCATCTGGAGGCAGGAGAGCGATGCGGGGTTTCTCGGCAAAGGCTCCGACCGCCAGCAGTGGCTCACCTACCGCGACAACGCGACGATCCACTCGACGATCCAGCGCGGGCCGCTCTGCCCGATCAGCTCATTGATGATCCACGGCATCATGATTCACAAGCTGTCATTCAAGAACCCGTATGACCCGAAGAGCGTCGGCGTCAGCCTCCAGCCCGCCGACCTCATCGCGGAGATTCGCTCTTACTTTGCAACAGGAACCTGCATGCAGGAACTGCACATTGATCCGAGCCTGATGACCGAGCCGCTGTGGGATGTGTTGGCGGAGGCCGCGAAGTGGAGCCGCGGCAACAGTGACGTATTGGCCGATACCCATTGGATCGGCGGCGACCCGGCCAAGGGCGAGATCTACGGTTGGGCATCTTGGTCGAAGAAAAAGGCGGTGCTGGCATTGCGCAATCCGAGCGATCAGCCGGCTGAGGTTTCCCTCGACGTGGCCAAAGCGTTTGAGTTGCCCGCCGGCGCGCCGCGGCGATACACGCTCAAGAGTCCGTGGAAGGAAGACGCCGCCAAGCCGGCGATTACCGTTACCGCGGGTCAGCCGTGCCAGTTCAAGTTGCAGCCGTTCGAGGTGCTCGTGTGGGACGCATTGCCGGCGCGAGAGCAATGAAGAAGCAGGAAATCAAGCCATGATAACTTTGCTGGCCGCCGGGATCGCGTTTGACACTGCGACGAATCTCTTGTCCAATCCAAGTTTCGAGGCGGGAATCGCGCAGGCAGCCACGGATTGGGTGCCTTACTCGCATCGCGAGCATTTTCGTCGAACTGACGCGCGGGCGTGGCATGGACGCTGGTCGTTGGGGGTGACGAAAAACGACGGCATTCCGCACTCGGCGGCGCGCCAGACGCGGCCGGGCGTGCCGGGCGCGGAGTATGCGTTGTCGGCGTGGGTCAACATTACTGAACGCGCGGGCGGCGAGGCGATGATCTATCTGGAGTTTCAGGACGCGCGGCAGAAAAGGCTCGGCATCACGTCGGCGGCAACCAGAAGGTCCGGCACAGGCTGGCAGCAGCTCGTCACGCGCGCAAAATCGCCGCCGGGCACCGCGTTCGTCTCGGTGCTGGGGCCTTACGTCACGGGTCCCATGACGGTGTTCTACGACGGGTTTCTTTTAACCGGTCCGGAGGTCGCGGGCGAAGTTGCGCGCGTGTCAGGCGTGAGAGTCGGCCGCGTCACGCATCAGAGCGTGGACCTTGCGTGGGATTCGACCGCAGCCGAGTGCGAGGTTGATTGGCGTCCCGTCGGCTCGAACCCGTGGCGAACGATCAAGCACGTCTGGGAGAAAGTTCACAACGTCATCCAGCTCGCGCCGGAGACCGAGTATGAGTTTCGTGTGCGCGCCGTGCCGCAGAGCCTTTTGGATGCAAACGGGAGGCCCAAGCCGGCGCCCCCGCCGCCGCCGTCTGGAACCGTCAAAGCGCGCACAGGCAAACCGCAGTGGCGCGAGTGGCAGGGCTTGCGGCTCGGCCCGTGGCAGCACGTTGACAGCTTTCCCGATGGGGTTACGTATCCCTGTGTCGAAAGCTT
Organism: Verrucomicrobiia bacterium; assembly: GCA_026417675.1. Lineage (GTDB taxonomy): Bacteria > Verrucomicrobiota > Verrucomicrobiia > CAIQCK01 > CAIQCK01 > JAOACV01. The sequence continues at coordinate 1,020 of JAOACV010000062.1, read as the reverse complement.
CGGGGGATTTCTCTGGACGGTTGAATGCCGCGGCGGCGCGCTCTATCTCTCCAAACTGGAATCCGAGAGCAAACGGGTGTTGTGGACCAGGGAGATCGTGCCGCGAGCGCGGCGGGACCGCGGTGTCTATCAGGGCATCCCCGACACGGAGGTCTTGGATGGGAAACTGTGGGTGATGTGGAACCGTCAGGACACGGCCAATCCGGCTGGCTACGAAATCACGCAGTCGCAGCAGTTGCTCATTAGTTGGGACTTCGCGGCCGAAAAGTTGAACGAGCCGATCATCGTGCCGCCAACGCGCCCGGGACTCGGCGCATGGGAGGGCGGCATCGCGGCTTGGCGCGGCAGGCTTTGGACGGCCCACCTCGACGTGTGGTTGGAGAACGGCAAACGCCGCACACAGATTGTTCTGCGGCCGTTTGATCCCGCGTCCGGCAGGTTCGGCGAGCCGGTCTTCTACAAGAACAGCCCGACGGTCTATCCCTACGGTCCGTCCGTTCAGGTTTGGCGCGACAAACTGTTCCTGTTATTCTCCGACCTGGCCGCGTCCGAGAAGGACGCCAGCCACGAGCCACTGTTCTATGTGCTCTTCGACGGAGAACGATTTGGGGATGCGCGCCTGATGCAGGACATGGGGCGCAGCCGTTACGCGAAGGGCGTCGCGCTCGACGACGGGCGGTTCATCCTGTTTTACAAGTGGAATGGCCCGTATCTGGAATGGGGCTACAAATTCCACGACCTCGCGCTAACCTTGCTCGATCCCGCGACGGGGGTTTGTCGGACCACCTCCTATGTGGACGACCGCAAATACAATTCCTCGCCCGGCTGTTGCCTTCACAACGGTCGTGTAATCGTCACCTACGGCAAATTCGAGCACAGCTACGGCGACCCGAAGGACCCCGCGCTGAATCACGGCGGGTTTATCGGGGAAATTGTGCCGGTGAAGTAAGACACAGTGCCGTGGGCCGTCGCCAGAATCTTTCCACGCCGGTGCGACCGGTTCAACCGCAGGACCAAGGT
>JAOACV010000629.1 GCA_026417675.1 Verrucomicrobiia bacterium | reverse complement strand
GCGTGTGACAGTCACGACGAATCTGGGGCGTGGAAAACGGCAGCGACCTCGCCGGCGATGCCTGCCGTCGGCCGGGTTTCGCCGCTGCGGTTCGCCCTCGCGAGGCTTATCGCGGCGCCGCGTCGTCGGCGAGGAACTCGACCTTCGCGCTTAGTTCCGGCGTCAGGTAGACGTCGGGATTCTCGACCTGCACCTTGATCTGGAGGGTCCCTTTCTGGCGATTGGCCTCGGGAGCAATCTCGGCGACGTAACCGCTGTATTTCTTGTCGGGATAGGCCTCGGGGCTGATGCGGCAACGCTGCTTGAGATGAACTTTGGCCAGATCGGCTTCGTTGAGGTCAATCTCGACCTGCAGGTCGTTGAGATCGGCCATCGAAACGAAGGCGGTGCTGGGGCCGCGCGTGCCGCCGAAGGTGACGGGCGTGACCAGCTCCTCGGCTTCCACCAGCTTCTCCAAAATCGTGCCGTCAATCGGCGAGCGAATCTGGCACCAGTCCAGATACGTCTGCGCGAGCGCGAGCTGGCCCTTGGCGACGGTGATCTCGGCGGCGGCCACGTCGCGGGCGCGGCGGGCGTCGTCGAGCGCGCGCGCGCTGTCCACATTCTGGCGGGCGAGGGCCTCCTGGCGCTTGAGATTGGCTTCGGCGTTGGCGAGGTTGGCCTGCGCCCGAGCCAGTTCGCCCTCGGCCTGCAGAACCTTGGCGCGGTATTCGGCGTCGTCCAGTTGGACGATGACCTGGCCTTTCTTGACCCGATCGCCTTTGCGGACGCCAATCCATTTCACGGTGCCTTGAAACCGCGGGCTGAGTTCGATGCGCTCGCGCGGCACAACGTAGCCGCTGACCGCCAGCACTGCGTCGCCCGGCTTCGGCGGCGCGGGGGCGGGCTTGGCCGGCGTGGCAGCCGCCGCGGGCGCGGCCGATTGCGCGGCAAACCACTTCACGCCGCCGCCGCGCGTGGCGACATAGCCGCCAGCGGCGAGCACCGCCAGCACCGCCAGCGCCACCAGAAACAGCAACCCGCCGCCGCGCCGCCGCGATTTCTTTTCGGGCGGGATCTTTAACTGCGAAAGTGCATTGTTCTTCGCCTCGGCCATGAGCGTTCCAATTTGCGCGTATCGTGGTCGCAAGATACCGACGCGTCAAGAACCGGTTTTGGGATTCACGTTCTCCGGGGCAAGAAGGCCGATGGGCAAAAAGGCCGTGGGCGGATCAACCCAATCGAACGCTTCAGTCGGCTTGCGTTTGGCGACGGAAATCGGCAAGACTGCTGAAGCAAGAAACATGAGCACCCCAAACGAACTTCCCCAAACCATCACGGACGTGGCCCATCTTGAGGATTTGTTGAGCGCGCCGAGCGCGGGCGTGGTGGAGACGCTCGCGCGGCTGCCGGGCGACATCCTCGTGCTCGGCGCGGCGGGCAAGATGGGGCCGACGTTGAGCCGCATGGCCCGGCGCGCCACCGACGCGGCGGGAATCCAGCGCAGAGTGATTGCGGTGTCGCGGTTTTCTTCGCCCGGTCAGGAGGCGAAATTTCACGCCGCGGGCGTCGAGACAATCCAGTGCGACCTGCTCGATCCGGCGCAGCTCGCGCGGCTGCCGGACGCGCCGAACATTGTTTACATGGCAGGCATGAAGTTCGGCGCGACGGGCCAGGAGGCGTTGACGTGGGCCCTGAACGCGCATCTGCCGGCGCTGGTCTGTCGCCGATTCCCCGCGAGCCGCGTGGCCGCGTTCTCGACGGGCAACGTCTATGATTTCGTGCCCACGACCTCGTCCGGGTCGCGCGAGATCGACGCGCCCAATCCGCGGGGCGAATACGCGATGAGCTGTCTCGGCCGGGAGCGCATCTTCGAGCATTTCAGCCGCGCGCAGGGCACGCCGGTGTCGCTGTTGCGGCTCAACTACGCCGTCGAGATGCGCTACGGCGTGCTGGTGGACATCGCACAAAAGGTCTTCGAAGGCCGCACGGTGGATGTAACGATGGGCTATGCCAACGTCATCTGGCAGGGCGAGGCCAACGCGATGGCGCTTCAGGCGCTCGGTCACGCCGCAAGTCCGCCGCTGGTCGTCAACATCGCCGGGCCGGAGATCATCAGCGTGCGGCAGGTCGCGGAGAAGTTTGCGCGGCGCTTCGGCAAGGCCGCGCGGCTCAGCGGCGCCGAAAGCAAGGATGCGTTGCTCAGCAACGGCGAACGGGGCTACCAACTGTTTGGCCGGCCCAGGGTGACCGTGGACCAGATGATTGCGTGGATCGCCGACTGGATTGCGCGCGGCGGCGAGAGTCTGGGCAAGCCGACCCACTTCGAAACGCGCGACGGAAAGTTCTAACCCAACCATGAAGACGTCATTCTCCGAAGCGATGCCGCAGCCT
>JAOACV010000628.1 GCA_026417675.1 Verrucomicrobiia bacterium | reverse complement strand
GCCGTGATCGGGCGAGGTGCGGATGAACGGCAGGCCGAGGGTGACGTTCACGCCGGTGTCGAAAGCGAGCATTTTCAACGGCGCGAGGCCCTGGTCGTGATACATCACCACGACGGCGTCGTATTCGCCGCGGTAGGCTTGGTAAAAGAGCGTGTCGGCGGGTTTTGGCCCGACAACGGTGATGCCTTTTTTGGCGGCGGCCTCGACAGCAGGCGCGATGATTTTGATTTCTTCGTTGCCGAAGGTGCCGTTGTCGCCGGCGTGGGGGTTGGGGCCGGCCACGCCGATACGGCGGCGCTGGACGCCGAATTTGGGCAGCCATTCGTGGGTGAGTTCGATCGCGTCGAGCACCTTGGCCTTGGTGAGCGCGCGAGAGACTTCCTTGATCGCCAGATGTGTCGTGGCCAGCGTGACGCGCAACCACGCCGTTTGCGGGGCGGATCCCGGCGCGCCGGGCGGTTTCTGGAAGTGGCCGGCCAGCATCATCGCTACGCGCTTGGTATGGGTGAGTTTGGCGAGCAGTTCGGTCTGGCCGGGGACGTTGAAGCCGGCCTTGTGAAGCGCGGCTTTGTTGAGCGGAGCGGTCACCAAAGCGGTGATCTTTTTGGCGCGCGCGAGTTTGATGCCGTGGGCGAGCCACTCGGCGGCGGCCTCGGCGGCGCGTTTGTCGGGCTGGCCGGGCTGGATGTCCGTGAGGTCGTGCTTGCCGACCTCCACCAGTTCGCAGGTGGGCCGCACGCCCAAGGCGCGGCAGGTCCGGTCGAGTATCGCGGCGCTTCCAATGACGGTGTATTGATGGGTCGGCGGCAAACGCCCGCTGGCTAGGGCCTTTACCACGATCTCCGGCCCGATCCCTGCCACGTCGCCGATGGTAATGCCAATGACGTCAGTGTTGGTCGCCATGGTTGGCCCTCAGAAGTAACGAATGTATGCTTTCTTTTTCAGCCGCTCCATCCACTGTCGCTGGCGCTCGCTGCGCTTCTCTTGCGCCAGCGTTTTCTCGATCTCTCCGCGCACCTCGGCGAGTGTGCGCGCGCGCGCCGGCCGCACTTCGTCCACCTGCACGATGTAGCAGCCGTCCTCGGTCTCTATGACCTTGCTGTGCTGGCCGGCTTGCAGTGCGAACGCCACGTCGGCCAGTTCCTTGCGCAGGCCCGATTCCTTGTCCACCCAGCCCCAATCGCCGCCCAGATTCTTCTGGCCGCTGCTCGAATAGACGTTGGCCAGGGCGGCAAAGTCCGCGCCGGCTTCAAGTTTCTCCCAGAGGTTTTGGGCCAACTCGCGCGCCTCGTTGGGATTTACGCCCGCCTCTTTCTTGATGACAATCATGCGCAGCCTGACTTGGTAGGGCAGGGAGAATTTGGCCTTGTTCTCGTTGTAATACTGCTCGATGGCCGCCGGTGAAATGACGACATCCGCCGACACCTCTTTCTGGCGCAGCGCCTGAACGATGAACGGCTCGCGCACAAACTTTTCCTTCCACTGGTCGAACGTCAGGCCGCGTGCCTGCAACGTGCGGATCAGGGCGTTCTTGTCGCCGCCGTATTGTTCCTCGATGATCTCGCGCACCCGGCCTTCGAAGACGTGGTCGGGGATGTGGTAACCCTTCTCCTTGTATTCCTGCAGGATGAGCGCCCGCTCCACCAGCGTGTTCAGGGCATCCACGCCGGCCTGCTGGACTTTGCGGTCGCGCTCCTCGCCGGTGTAGAGCCGGTAGGCGTTCTGAATCGCCGGCGTCGCCAGCTCGCGCACGTCGGAAAAGGTAATCAACCGGTCGTTGACCACGGCGGCGATGCCGTCAACCGTGTCTGCGACCGCGCCAGAACTTGCGAACAACACTAATGCGACCAGTGGGGCCGTCAACAACCGTTTCCCCATAGCTGGCCGCATTTAACCACAGACCCCGGCCGGGCTTCAAGCGATAAATAGGTCTGGCTTGAAACGGAGTTGGCGCTTGAAAGGGAGGGATTCGATGTGTGCGGGAGGCGAATGTTGGCCGGTTGCAGGAGATATTTCGTGGAATTCCGAGCGCGACCCCCTGACAGGCGCCATGCGCCAACGTTGTTGCCCGCAACTGAGCTTTACCCGATACCCGTCGGAATCCAAAAAAATGGCATTGTAGCCTAACAACCGATCTGAACGGTGGTTGTGATGTCACGCGCGCACCGAGCGGGGCGAGGTTACCCTCGTATTCACGAGCGTCATATTGGCACTCATCATTTCAGGACATTGATAAAGAAGGTGATCATGGTCGCGTTGACGAAATCAATCAGAAACGCGCCGACGATCGGCACGACTAGGAACGCGCGCGGGGCGGGGCCGAAGTTCTCCACCAGCGCCTTCATGTTGGCCACAGCCTGTCTCTTATACACAT
>JAOACV010000627.1 GCA_026417675.1 Verrucomicrobiia bacterium | reverse complement strand
GAGTGGGCCCGGGACGGGCACGCCGAAGAGCTGCGGCCTTTGCTGGGGTTTCGGGTCGGCTTGCGGCGCGAGGTGTTTGAAGACGTTCTTGAAACTCAGGCTGCATTGCAACCGGCGCTGTCCCTTGGAGTCAATTTTCGGGTTCACCGTCATGACCGCGCGGGTGAACGGCGCCGCCGACTTGATCTTCTGTGCCTGCGCGCGCGCCGCGCGATAGTCGAGCCTTCGGTCCTTGATGACCGCGTCGAGCCGTTTGAGGTCCTCCAGCGTGATCGGTTCCCACAGCGACCGCCACAGCTTCGGCGTCACGGTCGGTGCGATGACGTTGACGATGCGTTTCTCGTCGCCCTCCTGCACCCAATAGCCAACGATCAGCATAAACGGTTCGTCCACTTGGAACTGCCGCAGCGCGTCGCCGAGGTCAACCGGCGCGCCGTATTTGGCGGCCTTGGGGTTCACCGGCACGCCACCGTAGTCTTTGTTGGCTTCCTTTGGGATGTCCCACTTCTGCGTGTAGCCCGACGGCGTGTAACCGCCGAAAAATGTGTCCCGCACCCATTTCTCGAACACGAACCCGTGCTGTTGAACTTCCTGCGCCCGCGCTTCGAGCGTCCAGACAGATGACATGGTAGCGGCCAACCAAAGCCCGGTGGCCGCTTTCAACCACCCACGTCGGGTCAGACGCGTGTTCATCGGGCTTCGAGCAGTTTGGCGATGTGCTGGAGCGCGCCGGCGGCGAGGCTCGCGGCTAGGGCGTCGTTGGCGCTGGCGTGGCTAGAGGAATCCCTAGCAGAGATCGTGTCGGCCCGCAACAGCTCGGCAAGACGTTGCGCTTCGGCGTAGTGTTTGCGGGCTGCGTCGAGTCGGCCAGCCCGGGCTTCCGTGAAGGCTTGGACGCACGCGTCGTAATACGCTACCGTCCGCTCGCCGTAGGTGAAGTTGCGCTCGTCCTCGGCAAGGCGCTGCCGGATGCGTGGCGGCAGCGTCATGGCCATCGCCTGCGTCAGCAAGCGGCGGCACTGTTTAGCGTGATCCAAAATCTCAACCAGCGTGGGGCCGTCGCATGTCAGACCCGGCTCGCGCCGATAACGAAGCTGGGCGTTCGGAAACAGGTCGGCCGCGCCACGATCCAACCGCCGCGCCAGTCCGTATTTCAGTTCCGTCACGTTGGAGAACATGGCTTCCAGTGATTCGTAGAAAGCCCGCATCGTCCCCGCCGCTGGTCCGTAGCGTTTGGCGAAGTAGTCCCGCCAGAGGGTCTCGCAGTCGGCCTGCACGTCCCAGAGCTGCCGTGCCATCTGGTAGTTGGTCAGTGCCTTGTTGCCCCAGTTGCGGCAGGTGACGGGCATGTAATCGAAATGGCGCGCCCCGATGCGGTAATAAACCGGGATGTCATGCGCCATGGTGTGCATGAAACAGATCGGCAGGCATTTATAGACCGAGACGTTGTAATACTCGCCAATGGCAATCTGCCCGCGGTAGTGACGCTGCGGGTTCTGCGCCCAGCCTTCGAGCTGCCGGAGATACCTGCTGTTCGGCTCGCAGGCCGGGTCGTCGAAGTTGTGCACATAGCACCGCCGGATCGGATAGAACGTCGCCGCGCACGTGTCGTAGTCGAACCCCTCCGGCAACGGACGCGAGGGCGGTTCCAACACGTCGGCATACGCAAGGAACGTCATCGTGATGGGCCGGTGAATTCGCCCCTCCTGCCGCGCCTTCTTGATTTCCTGATCGAGCCGGCGCACCAGGATCAGGTTCCGGTCGGTGGGCGTGCCCTGCGCCTTGCAGGGGCCGCACTCGCACCATTTGCCGCCGTCGAGCGTCCAGAAGCGCACCATGTCGGCGTCGCGATACGGCCCGTCCACCAGCGCCTGGACGTAGTTCTTCATGAACTCGGCCGTCGCGTCGGGATTCGACGTGCAGTAGTTGGTCCCGCCCATGCCTTTGATGCCCGGAATGCGGCGCCCTTTGACCAGCGCAAACCATTCCGGGTGCGCCTCGAAATAACGGGCTGGATTGAGGAACAACTCCTGCGCATCGTGCAAGCCGCAGACCATGCGAATTCCGAGCTTGCGCATGAGCCCGTGTTCCTTTTGCTCGACACACCAATAGTTCATCCGGTTGCGCGCCATCCACAACAGGAAGTCGGGATTGCCGCGATTTTCCCACGCCAGAAACCCGCGGGTCACAAACGACGGCTTCTCCGTCACGTCCATGTCCGGGATGCCGGCGATCCTCGGCACCTCGCCAGCAGCCAGCATCAACCCCAAGCCGAGCAAGGCGTGATCCTTAAGCACCATTAACCCTGCTGTAAGAATAGTCGCTTGCAAAAAGGTGGTCAGGCACAAGCCAATAATCTGCTTGCACCACTGAAC
>JAOACV010000626.1 GCA_026417675.1 Verrucomicrobiia bacterium | reverse complement strand
GATCCTAGCCGGCAAGACGACCTTTGTCGGCGAACTGGACCGCGTGAGCGCGTATGACGCCGACGGCAAGATGGTCTGGCGCGGCACCGTGCGCGGACGGGCTTGCTGCCTGGCGGTCAGAGATGGCCGCCTCTACGTCAGCACCGATCAAGGGTTCCTGCATTGTTTCCGGCCGGGCACGCCGCCGCCGCCGAGACCGCACCGGTTCGATTTCGTCGAAGCGACCGCGAAACCGTCGCCTTACCCGCCTGATGCGCAGTCGCCGCTTTACGCGCAGGCGGCCGAGAGCGCGATTCGGCGTGCGGGCGTCGTCAAGGGATACTGTTTGGTGCTGGGCGCTCGCGAGGGGCGCCTGGCCTGCGAGATCGCGTCCCGCTCGCAGTTCCAGGTCGTGGGCGTGGAGCCGGACGCGCAGCGCGTGGCTGCGGCGCGCCGGCGGTTGGCCGAGGCCGGTCTCTACGGCATGCGGGTGACGATCCATCAGGCCGATCCCGCCAAGCTGCCGTTCCAGCGGTATTGGGCGAACCTGGTTGTCTCGGAGGAAACGTTGCTGACGGGCCGTCCGCCTGCGTCGCCGACCGAGGTGAGTCGCGTCCTGCGGCCTTGCGGCGGGACGGTGGTGTTGATGACGCAGGACCTCGCGGCGGGGGAACGCTTGGCGGATTGGGGGCGCGAAGGGTTGCCCGGCTGGAAGGTCGAGCAGTCTGGCGGCGTCGCGATGGCGTCGGCGTCGCGCGGGCCGCTGCCCGGCGCGGGCGAGTGGTCGCATTTCTATGGCGACGCGGGCAACACGGCTTGCAGCGGCGACACGATGCCGCCCNGCCCGGTGGACCTCCAATGGTTTGGCGGCCCCGGCCCGCGCCGGATGCCCGACCGCCACGACAAGAACGTCGCCCCACTCTACAAGAACGGCCGGCTGTTTGTGTCGGGCGACAATTGCGTCATCGCCGTGGATGCCTACAACGGCGCGATTCTGTGGCAACGCGACGTGCCGCGCTCGGTGCGGCTCGGCGCGTTCAAGAACTGCGGCAACATGGCGGCGGCCGATGATGTTCTCTACGTTGCCGCCGGCCACGAATGTCTGGCGCTCGATGCGCAGACCGGCGACGTGCGCCAGATACTCGGCGTGCCCGCGGCAGCCGACGGCACCGGCAGGGAATGGGGCTATGTGGCCGTCGAACGCGATCTGCTGTTCGGCAGCGCAACGCGGGCGGGTGGCGCGTTTCGCGAGCAGACGATTGACACCGAGGTGCTCATCTGGCGCGACTTCATGCCGCTGGTGTGTAGCGATTCGATCTTTGCGCACGAACGCGGTTCCGGCCGCAGGCTCTGGAGCTACCAACCGTCCCGCGGCGTCATCATCAACCCCACCATCGCCTTGGGCGGGCGGCGGCTCTACTTCATCGAGAGCCTCAACCCGGATACCCGTCGCGTCGCCGACAGCCGCATCCGGCTGCAACCGTTGCTGGGCCAAGGCGCCGACCTCGTCGCGCTCGACGCGCGCAGCGGTCAAGTCCTCTGGCGCCAACCGGCGGAGCTGGAGGCGCTCGAACACATCGTCTATTTGAGCTACGCCCGCGAAAAGCTGCTCATCACCGGCACGCGGAACGTCGCTGTGGGCGACACCAAGCGCGTGCGCTACGATCTGGCCGTCTTCGCCGCCGACACCGGCCGGCGGCTGTGGCGCAACACGCAGACGCCGACGCCTGATCTGCCGCTGGAAGGACCGCACGGCGAACAGGTGCAGCACCCGGCCATCGTCGGCGAGGTCATCTACGGGAGCGGGTTTGCCTGCCGCCTCGACACGGGCGAGCCGATCGAAGGTTGGAAATGGAAAAAAGGACCGCATTGCGGCACCGTGTCCACCTCGGCCCACTGCGCCTTCAGCCGCGGCCAGCAATATCCGTGGATGTTCGATCTCAAGACCGGCGAGCACATCGTCCTCACCACGGCCGTGCGGCCCGGCTGTTGGATCAACATGATTCCCGCCGGCGGCTTGGTGCTGATCCCCGAAGCGAGCGCCGGATGCACCTGCGGCCACGCCATCCAAGCCTCGCTCGCGTTCATCGTTCGCCAGCGGTAACTCGGTTTCGAGTTCGGAACCTTTCAGAACACGTTGCCAACCGCGTCCACACCGACGCGATTTTCGTGCCTTTACCGCAAAGCGGCGCGCGCTGCATACTGCCGCGCATGAACTCAACGCGCCTCGCAGGTATTGCCGTTCTCATCGGCCTCATTTTCATGCCGCCGGCGTTCAGCGCGGGTGCCGACAAGCAACAACCGCCCATTCTCACACCGAAGCCGTCGCCGAAGCCGCGGCGTTCCTAAACCGGCGCCTGCCTTCCTGAGCGCCGCCCTCACCGGACCTTCTCCAGGGCCTGTCTCT
>JAOACV010000625.1 GCA_026417675.1 Verrucomicrobiia bacterium | reverse complement strand
CGCCCGCGACTGGAAGCCGGGCACCCTCAAGGACGACGGCCGGCGCGGGGGCACGGAGAAAGGTTTTCGCAAATAGGCAGCCATGCGTGACACGAGATACGTCCGCAGATTCATCGTAAAACACACTACCTCGCTTTTCGCCGTTCTGGTGCTCGCGCGCGCCGCAGCCCTTCCTGCCGCCGAAGTCACCGTCCGCGCGCCCGATTCCCCGATGCTTCGCTTCGCTTTGGACAAGCTGGGAGCGGCGCTCCAGCGGCAAGGGGACGTATTGAAGCGGACAACAAACCAGGCGCCCGACCCAGGCGCGAACATCGCAATCACCGTCGAGCCGGCGCTGCTGGCCGACCTCGGCGCGGATGGGTTCCGTCACCTCGGCACGTTCCAAGGCCTGAAGATCGTCGCGGGGAGTGAGCGCGGCGCCATGTATGGCGTGCTGGATTTGGCTGGGCAAGTCCGCCTGGGCACGCCGTGGCAACAGGTCCCGGACCGCGCGGTGAAGTCGCGCTTCGAGTTCCGCGCCATCAAGTTCAATCTGCCGTGGGCCGCCTACCGCACCAGCCCGGTCATTGAGCAGCACGCGGCCACCTGCCGCGATCTCAAGTTCTGGGAGGCCTTTCTGGACATGATGGCGGAGAACCGCTTCAACGTGCTCACGCTTTGGAGCCTGCATCCCTTCCACTACCTGGTTCGTCCGAAGAACTTCCCTGAAGCGTGCCCGTTTTCCGACGCCGAACTGGCCGAATGGCGAACCCTGTGGCGCGGCCTCTTGGCGATGGCCAAGGAACGGGGCATCGAGACTTACCTGATCAACTGGAATATTTTCGTCTCGCCGGAATTTTCTCGCGCCCACAAGGTCGCCCCTTGGAGCGTGCAGGGGAGCCACATCGGGCCGGAATCCGAGCCGGGCGATCTGGTCGTGCGCTACACCAAGGAAGTGGTGACGCAGGTGCTCGATGAGTATCCTGACCTCACGGGTTTGGGCGTCACGCTGGGCGAGCGGATGGGCGGCATGACCCCGGACCAACGGCGAGACTGGCTGGCCCGGACGTTTTTTGCGGGCATCGCCGAGGCACGGCGACCGGCCAAATTCATCTACCGCGCCCCGCTCTCCGCCGACACGCGATCGGGCGGATCAACCAGCGAGGAAAATGACCGCCGCACGCGCGCCCAGATCGAGTCGCTCACCAACAACATCACCGGCCCGGTCTATGTGGAGTTCAAACACAACTGGTCGCACGGCCATTCTTCGCCCGACCTCTTCATCGTTCACGGCGGCCCGCTCTCGGAGGCCTACTGGAATCCGCCGCCCACGCGGCACAAGGTGGTCTGGACCATGCGCAATGAAGACATGTTCATCTTGCGCTGGGGCCAGCCCGATTTCGTGCGGGAATTCATCCAGCGCCAGAGTGGCCGGGACTACGTCGGCGGCGCGATCATCGGCTCGGAGTGCTACATCCCGGCGCTGGATTACCTCTCGAAGGACGGCCCGCACAAGACCTGGCGCTGGGCCTTCGAGCGCCAGTGGCTTTTCTACGCCGTGTGGGGACAACTGCTCTACGATCCCGCCACGCCCGACGCGCGCTTTGAAGCCATGTTTGAGGCGCGGTTTGGCCGAGGCGCCGGCCAGGACTTGCTAGCGGCCTGGAAACGGGCCAGCCAGGTGCCGCTGCATTTCGCCTCGTTTCACCGGGGCACGTGGGACGGCTCGCTTTACACCGAAGGTTTCTTCTCTTGGACCGACCGGGGGAAAGGCGGACGCACCTTCTTCGACATTGATTCGTTCATCGGGCATCCGGTGCTCGACACCAAGCGCTACATCAACATCGCCGACTACGTGAAGGCCGGCCGCGTCCCGCCGGGCGTGATGTCGCCCCTTGAGCTGGCCGCCAAACTGGAGCAGGATTGCGCCACGGCCATGGAACGAGTCGCCAAGCTGCGGGCGTCCGGGAAGGTGGCGCCGGCGCTGGATTGCGAGCTAACGGACCTCGAGGCCTGGTGCGCCTACGGGAATTATTTCGCTGGAAAGCTGCGCGGCGGCGTGGCGCTGGCTCAGGCGCGGGCAAACAGCGATGTCGGACGGCAGCGCCTTGCGGTTGCCGAACTGGAGAAAGCGCTGGCACACTGGAAACGCTTGGCCGAGCTTGGAGCCAGGTTCAACCAACTGCCCGTGCTCTCCAACTCCCGACAACCCTTTTCCTGGGCGTCGCTAACGCCTGTGGTGGAGCGGGACATTGAGCTTGCCAAGAAACCCTTGGGCGAAAGAAGGAGAGACGCCGCGCCCAACCCATGATGACCAGGCGGACAAACCCTTGCGGCTTTCCCCCATGAATCCCCAATGTCTCCTTCTGCTGGCTTTCCTATCCTGTGCGCTCTTGCCGGCGGGACA
>JAOACV010000624.1 GCA_026417675.1 Verrucomicrobiia bacterium | reverse complement strand
GTTTTCGGCTCCTGTTTGCCCAGGCACCGCTCGCGCAACGCCGCGATGCCCGCGAGATCGTCGGGCGGGGTGAACGATGCGTCCGTCGTCAGAAGCAAAGCGTCGCAACGGCCATAATAGCCGGTGAGGTCGCGCAGCTTGATCGTCACCGGACCTTGGGGCAGGTCGAAGTCGCCACCGGCAATCCACGCCCAACCTTTTCTCTGCTGGCTGAACGTTGTTGGACTGGTCACGCCGTTGATGATGACTTGAAACCTGCCCGGTGATGTCTCGTGCCAGTCCTTGCAGCGGACCCAAAGCCGATGCTTGCCCGCGCGCGGAATCGTAACCTTGGTCACCGCGTCAGCCACAGGCTCGCCAATCCCGGCGGCCAGCAGATAGGTCGAACCCATCAACTGTCGGAATTGCGCGTCTATCGTCCAGCCGCCCAGGTTGTCAAAGCGTTCTGCCTCCAAGTAGAGATGCGTTGCTTTTCCCGCGGTGGCGGCTTCAAGTGGCATCCCGCCCATCGAAAGAATCGTCAGACCGACCAACGTGAACCAACGAAACAGAGTTCTCATGGCAATCCCTCCCTAGCACCAAGAGCCGGTCGGTTGCCATCGAAAAAGTCTTGCGGCAGGCGGCAAGGGGCGTAGCATTCGGCCAGCCCACGTAGATCGTATGGCAACGCGATGTTCCACAGCAGGCGGAGGAAGCCAGCCCGGGAGCCACCATGCAAATCAAGTTTGAATGCGAGCACTGCGGCCAACACATGACCGTCGAGGAATCCGCGGCGGGCCAGGCGTATGCCTGCCCCAACTGTCGCAAGGAAGTCGAAGTGCCGCGCCGCGGCGGACACCTGCGGCGTCCTGCGGAAGAACCGGCCCCGCCGCCTCCACAGCCGCCGAGGCGGGTCGTCGAGGAGGCACCGCCACCGCCCACGCTGCAACCCGTGGTGCGACCGAAAGCGCCTGTGTCTGTGCCAGTGATTGAGCCGGAGGTTTATCCGGTCACGATCGTGGACATCAACATGAAGTTCGGTTCGATGGTCCGGTTCATGATTAAGTGGGTGCTGGCGTCCATTCCCGCCTGTCTGGTCGTCATGCTCATCCTCGCGCTGGTCGGAGCTTTGTTCTGGTTGTTGTTTCTGGTCCTTGCAGGCGGCGTCTTTTCGCTGATGAAGTGATTCAGTGCGGCGCCTCGCAGGTCGAATGCCGCGTAGTGACTGTTTTCTTGTCCGCCCGGCGGCGCCGGCATAAAATCGCGCGCAAGCATGTCCACCAAACAGCCAGCCGACGATGTCGAAAGGCACAAGCGGTTGCTCGCCTCCATGATGCGCGAGCAAGAAGCCCGGCAGAAAGGATATCGCGAGCGCGCGCTAAAGCTTTTTCCTCACGTGTGCGCGAGTTGCGGCCGTGAGTTCTCGGGCAAGCGCCTGCGCGAGCTAACCGTCCATCACCGCGACCACAACCACGACAACAACCCAGCCGATGGCGGCAACTGGGAGCTGCTTTGCATCTACTGCCACGACCACGAGCACGAAAAATCCCTCATCGGCAAGTATTATCAAGGCCCCATACCAACGGAGGAGAAGCCGCCCCCGTTGACCTCCAACCCCTTCGACAAACTGGATTCTCTTCTCAAGCCCAAGACGGAAGGTGAATGACGGATCTCATGCAGGGGGCGTCCGCCGGGGAAAACCAGATGGAGGATGCTCGCGGCGGGGAGCGGCGCGCCGCTACGTTCGAGCAGAGTGACAATCTTTACCGCTTCGCCACTCCGGGCCTCCATCGCTTGGCCGCGCCGGTCAACCGTAGATCAACATCTTGATGTTCGGCGGCAAATGGCGCGCGACTTGAGAGATTACGTCGCCCTTCAGAAGGCTCACCAACCGCCATCGCTGGCTGCCGCCGAGGATGAGGTATTCCACCCCCAGCGTCGCGGCGAGGTCGAGGATGATCGCCGCGGGGTCGTCGCTGGTGGTATAGACCGGCAGCACCTTCACGCCGCGCTCGCGGCCGTAGTCGCTGATCGTCTTGAAAATTGCCGCGGCTTGGGGATCGTCGCGCCAGTGAGAGACCGTCGGGATTGTCACAGCGATCTCGCGCACGTAGAGGACGTAGAGCACGTGCTTGCGCAGGGCGGCCTCCTCGACGGCGAACTTGAGCACGTCGGTGACGCCGCGCGCGGCGACCAGAATGGCGCCGCTGGTTGCCGCGGTGGCCGCTTCGCCTGTGGGGAACACCGGTTCCAGGACTGGCACGCCTTCCGCCGGCGTCTCAAAACCGCTCGCCGGCTCCGGCTGGGGGCCTTTGACCCATTTGGTGGTCATCAGCAGGCCGAACCCGACTACAAGGGCCGCAAACATCAGCGCGTAGAGCTTGGTGGCTGCAATGGTCAGCCACACAC
>JAOACV010000623.1 GCA_026417675.1 Verrucomicrobiia bacterium | reverse complement strand
TGCCTTGGTAGCCGAGCCCCATGGCCTTGATCTGCTGGATAAAGTTGGTCTGCGAGCCATAGACCCAAAGGCATTGCGTCGCGTGAAACGACCGCATGATCGCCGGCGCCTCGCCACGCGTCTGCCAGCGCGTCGAGAACGGAATGTCGGACCGCTTCAGATGAAACGGGTGCGTGTGGGTCGGCGGACGCGCGAAGTCATAGACCCACATCGGCCGCGCCCGCCCCGCGTCGGCACAGTCAGCCTCGTAGATGGCGCGGACCGCTTTCTCCTCCAGCGCCCCGCCGAAAATGCGGACGCGGTCCATCCACCCGTTGAACGGCCGGACGCCGGCGAACGTTCCCAGCACGAGATCGCCGGGGCCTGCGGCCTTGCGCTCGCTGCGCGGTTTCTCGGCGGCCAACGCCAGAACTCGGTCCAGACCGCCGACGTAGGCGCGAACGCTGTCCGGCGCGACAACGACGGCCGTAAACCGCCAACGATCCTCCAGCTTCTCCCGCGTCTTGCCGGTGAGGTGATACGAAACCTTGTTGGTCCCCGGCCCCAACGCGAGCGACACGCCGCCCGCGGCGGGCAGCAAGTCCCATGAGTTTTCCTTGCTCAACAGCCGCGCGCTCTGGCCATGCGCCAGCGGGCTTTGGCGCGACCAGAGCACCATCGTGAAGGCGTTGAGCTTGTCCAGCGCCTCGTGGCGAAAGACGACTGCGGCGCCCGCGCGCGGCTCCTTGGCGCCGGCACCGCCATGACGCGACGCCGCTGTGAGGTCCAGACAACGCCCGAACGGCCCGAAATCAAAACCCGCCTCCTCGCCGGGCGCGTAGGTTTTGAATTGTCCCGCGCCGCCGAGCGCGCCGGCATTGTTCAGATTGCCCTCGAAGTCAAAGCAGACCAGCGGTTCGAGGGCGGTGGCCGTGGGGGCGATGAGACAAGCCAGCAACGCGGCCAACCGTTGATGAAATGATCGCATAGGGGATGGGTCTATCGCCTCGAAACCAGATCGCCGAAGGCCGCGAGCAGGTCATACTTGTTGCGCCACGTCGTATACATGATTCCGCGGGCGTTCGGCGTGCGGTCGAGCGCTTCCAGCCAGCCGCGCGGATTGTCCAGCGTGTCGCCGTCGTAGTAAGCGCCGGCCAGCGTGCGAAAGCCCTGGTCAGAAAAGAACTTCAAGCTTCGCTCGCGCATCTTGAAATACCAGCAGACAATGATGAGGTCTTTCGGCACATGGTTCCACGAGCCGGTGAAATCGCCGTCCACGAGGTAGTAATTGCCCCGGGCGTTGTGGTTGGGGTCCAGCATGTCCGACCAGCAATAGACCTCCGCGCCGGGGTTGGCGTCCCGCAACAATTCCACCTGCCGCGTGATGCAGTCGCCGAGAATCTGTGCCATCGTCATCTTCCGCGCCTTGCACGCCGCGCAGGAGCCGCCCGTGCGCACTTCGTCCATGCTCAGGAGAAACTTTTTCGGCGCGAGATGTTTGCGCAGCAGCCCGGCCTGCGTCCGCCAGATGTCATAGACCTTCGGCTCGGACATGCAGATACTGACCTGGCTCTCGTGGATCGAGATGGCGTGATACCAGCTCACTCGCAACCGCTCGCCGTCGCGAATGCGCCCGCCCGGCAACAGTTTCAGCGCCGGCGCGTCATGCTCAGGCCGCCACGGGCGGAACCGTGGGTCTTCCAAGGCCGCGAAGTCTTTGCCTTCTTCATAGATCGTCCCGCCGTCCTCGCTGCGCACGACGACGGGCGCGCCGGGGCGACGCAACACGTTGATCGGCCCGACCTCTTCGATTCGCAGATCATCCAGCCACACCTTGCCCTCCTTGCCGCCCCACAACCCAGCATAGACGCCCACACGGTCGTGCCGCAGGCTGTTGAACACCATCGTGATCTTGCGCCAGTCGCCCGTCTCCGCCAGCCCCGGCTCGAACGGCGCCAGTGCGCGGCCGCCGGCCAGCACCTGCGGCTTGAACGCACTTGCCGGCCGCAGTCCCTCTGTTTTCACCCAGCAACTCAGCCGGTAGCAGCGGCGCGGCGCGACCGCGACCTCTTGCATGATGCGACCATGACCATGCTGCGGGCTGAACTGACCCACATTCTCGATGCGCAGCGACGCGCTGCCTTCCTTAAAGATCTGCGTGTCCTGAAATGTGATGCGGCCCGGCTCGTCGTGCCACCTGTAGCCCTTGAACTTGCCACGCGCCACCTCTTCGAACCCGCCGTTGACGATTTGCACGGCGGGGTCGGCCACATGCCGCGCTTCGCCGATAGGGTCAAGCCCGAGCCGCGCCCGCTCCGACAGGCAAGGAGCGCACGATGCGCGACACGACTTCTCCCCTGCTGCGCGTGCCCGAAGGCGGTGCCGCAC
Organism: Verrucomicrobiia bacterium; assembly: GCA_026417675.1. Lineage (GTDB taxonomy): Bacteria > Verrucomicrobiota > Verrucomicrobiia > CAIQCK01 > CAIQCK01 > JAOACV01. The sequence goes on along the minus strand of JAOACV010000623.1, from coordinate 23 downwards.
GGCTGCTGTCTCTTATACACATC
>JAOACV010000622.1 GCA_026417675.1 Verrucomicrobiia bacterium | reverse complement strand
GCGTGGTATCGCGCGCGATGACGAGCATGAAAGGCTTCACCGGCTTGACACCGTTTTCGCGGGCGTAGGTGACAAGCTCCACCTTCGTGGTTTCGTGCAGGCGCACGCCGTCTTCCAGCTTGATCTTCTCGACTTCCTCCGGCGTGTGCGTCTCGGCCTTGGCGCTGAACTTGCGGATGTCCGCGAAAAGCACCGTGACGGACTGACGCCTGCCGCCGAGCTGCAAAAGCGCCGGATCGCGCAGGGCTTGCTCGACCAGTTCGGGCGAGAGAAAACGCGAGAGCTGCTCCTTGCGCGTCACCTCCGCCAGCAGGCCGGTGAGCCGCATCATGACAAAGCAACTCAGGCAGCCCAGCAGCAAAACCACGACGATGGCGCCCACTGAGACGACGAGCGGAACCGGTTGGCGCCAGAGCTCGATCCCACAGACCGCCAGCATCAAGCCGGTTGCGTAGGCGACGTCCCCCTTGGACATGCGAATGGACGCGCTGACAACCAGCAAACAGGCGCACAGCGTCAAAAGCAGGAAGTTGGTTGTCGGATCCATCTGGTCGGGATTGGCGACCGCCAGATAGACCAGCACGGCCGAGTCCGCCGTCACGATAACATACTTGAACCCCCGCCAATGGGCCCATCGGTAGGTCGCAGCAAGCGCCAGCAGGAGATAAACGAAACAAGCGGCGTCGAGCCACAGAACCAGCGGCGGGGCTGCGGGATCGAAAAGGTCAGGAATGATAGCGGCCGCCAGTCCTAGGCGCAGCCAGGCGATGAGCTTCTCGTTACGCGCCGCCTCGTTGCGGATCGTCTCGGCTATGAGATCACGTGTTGCCATGATTCGTGGCGTCTTTCGCATCAACCGCGAGCCGGTGCGGCGCGGATCGAGACGCCGCCGAGCCTCCTCCTCGACCAGACCGCAATGAGCAGCGCAGACTCGACGAAGTCATCGCCCCGCCTCATCAGCACGATCATCCAACCGCATCACTCCCTCGCGTCGCAGACGCCGCGGAAGCCGGCGATGCCGCTCTCTTTCAACGGCAGACTTGTCGGCGCCGCGAGGGCGTCGCAGCCGGCGGGCGTGTCCATCCACGAACCACCGCGCAGGATGCGGTAGCCATCCAGGCCGACGTGAAAACTGGTCGCATACCAGTCAAGCGTCCACTCGGCGACGTTGCCGGCCATGTCGCAGACGCCGTAAGGGCTGTTGAACTTCGCAAAGCTGCCGACCGGCGCGGTGTAGGCGTGGCCGTCGGCTTCGCCCTCGCTGTTGCACCGGAACACGCCGCCCGCGTCGGGCGCTTGGTCGCCCCAAGGATATTTTCGCTCCGGCAGTGGATTGGGCACCTTCTTGCTCGCGTCACCGTCGAGGAAGAGGCCGCCGCGATACGCCTTGGCCCACTCCGCCTCGGTCGGCAGGCGCAGGCCGCACCAATCCAGAAACGCCATCGCGTCATACCAGGAGACGTAGGTCACCGGATGATTTTCGCGGCCCGGCAGGACCTTATACGTTCCGTTGTCGGCCTTCTCGATGCCACAACGGTCGGGGTTGGACATCTTCGGGTTCCAGCCTGCGCCGCTTGCGCCGACTTCGTTAAGGAAGTCGGCATACATCCCAATGGTGGTCTCGCACTTGGCTATGCAGAACGACGGCACGTCGCAGGTCTCCACAAGGCTCTTGGACTGGTCGTGTCCGCCGCCGGGCACGCTTTTCATGACGAACTTGCCGCCGGGCACGCGCACCATCTGGATGGCGCGGACGCGGAACTGTAGGCCGGCCGGGTCTTCGATGCCGAACTGGCTGATGCCCCACCACAGGACCCGTTTCTTGCCGGCCGCTGTAACCAAGCCGCAACCGTCGCCGCGGAGGAACTTCGCCGGCAGCAACTGCCAGTTCTTGCCCGCGTCGCGGCTGTAGCGGATGAACACGTAGGCGGGCGCGTTGGAGGAAACGCCGGTCGCCTTCAGTTCGTAGTCCAGCGTGAGCGCGTTGCCGGCTTGTTCGGTCTCCTGGTTCCCAACCTTGACGTCGCTGACGGGGAGCCATTGCGCCGACGCCGGCCCCGCGGCAGAAAAGCTCCAAATTCCGAGCACCAAGCTCCCAAGAAACTTCACCACCCAAGCTCCAAGACTCGAAGTCCCGGTGCGAGAGCGTTGGGGGCTGGGACCTTCGGACTTTCTTGGGGCAGGGATGTTGGAGATTGGAGTTTCCCGGCGTCGTTTACGCAGCATGTCGTCAGATGAAGTTGAGGTTGGCGTTTCCGTTCGCGCCGCGTCACACCTTGTCCGGCACGACCCACGGCTCACGATACTTGGGCCGCTTGAGGAATTGGTTGGCCTCCGGGCAATCGGTGAACGTCTCGGTCTGGCGGTCGAACGTGAGCTTCTTGTTGCCGAC
>JAOACV010000621.1 GCA_026417675.1 Verrucomicrobiia bacterium | reverse complement strand
CCACTGGTCGTAGTCCAGCCCCGCCGGCACTGGCGCCGGCTTCTGATGCGGCACCGTGCCGCCGCACCAAACCTGCGACTCAACCGTATGAACCCGGCCGATCTTTCCCTGGCGCACCATTTCGCGGGCGAACTGATACGACGCGGTTGAGCGCCGCTGGGTGCCAGCTTGGTAAATCGTGCCATGGCGGCGGCAGGTCTCCACCAACATGCGTCCCTCGCGGATGGTGAGCGAGATGGGTTTCTCGCAATAGATGTCCTTGCCGGCGTGCGAGGCGAACATGGAGGCCATCGCGTGCCAACGGTTGCCCGTGGCGATGAGCACCGCGTCTATGTCTTTTTGCGCGAGCAGCTCCCGGAAGTCGGCATAGGCGCGACAGTCCTTGTTGCCGTAGTGCGTGTCAATCAACTCCTTGGCCGACGCGAGCCGCTCGGCGCGGGCGTCGGTGACGGCGATCCACTGAATTTCGGCGAACGACAAGAAGTTCGGCAGAATGTGCCGTGCCCGGTTGCCGACGCCGATCGCGCCAAACGTGATTCGATTGCTCGGCGCGACCGCGCCGTCGAGGCCGAGCACGCGCGCAGGCACGACGAATGGCACGGCGACGGCAGCGCCGAGGCGCTGGAGGAACTGGCGGCGGTTCAGTTGGGGATGAGTCGTTTTCATTCTGGAATCCATGACGGCGCGTTCGACGAAATCATGATCTCGCCATCTCTCGGTCGGAGCCTTACTTCAACACCTTCTTGATAAACTTCAGGCCCTTGACGGCGATGTCTTTGCCGCTCGGCTCGATCTTGCGCCAGATGGCGGCGGCGCGAGCGATGACCTTCACGTCGGTCGTGAACGATTCGATGACCACGTCGCCGTCATACTTGATCGCCTTGAGCGCCTTGGCGATGCCGGGCCAGTCAATGTGGTCGCTGCCAGGAGTGCCCCGGTCGCTGCCGCAGGCGTGGAAGTGGGCCAGATACTTGCCGGCCTTGCGGATCGCGGCGGCCTGGTTTTTCTCCTCGATGTTCATGTGGAACGTGTCGAGGTGCAGCTTCAGCGCGTGGCTGCCCACGTCGCGGATCATCTTCAGGCCCTGCTCGCAAGTGTTGATGAAGTCGGTCTCGAATCGGTTCAACGGCTCCAGACAGATTTGCTTGCCGCGCTTCTCGGCGGCGGCGCAGAGGCACTTGAGGTTTTTCACCACCGTCCGCCACTGCTGTTTGTATTCGTCCGCAGGCACCGCGTCGGCGCGCCCCACGGCGGAATAGACCGGCCCGACCAGCGACGGGCTGTCGAGGACGACCATCTGGTCAAGCAACGCCGTCATGTAATCCATTGCCGTCTTCTGTTGCTCCTCGGTGCCGCGCAGGTCGCGGTCGGGGCCGAGACAGGCGCAGACCGAACCGCAGACGAGGCCGGCCTTGTCCAGTTCGGCCTTCACGTAGGCGGGGTCAATGTGCGACGGGTCCTCGATGGGGATCTCGACGCTGTCGAAGCCCCAGCGTTTGAAAGTCTTGAAAAGTTTGGTGCTGTCGTTGGTGAAGGGCGACGTGAACAGAAACGAGTTGATGCCGAATCTCATGATGACGTGCGTTCCGTTGCGGCGGCGGGCGGGCGGCTGGTTCTTGCTCAGCGTGCCGCAGACCGTCCGGCGGTCCACAGTTCGCCGCGCCCAGTGGCCGATGCGCGCCGTTTTTATGTCCGCTGCGGCGAAAAGGCAAGCGCAACCCCCCGCGGTGTTCTCGAATCGCGGCTTGACCGAGGCTTTCGAGCACGGTTGGAACAACGACGTTCGGACTTCTCACACCCGCGTCGCAGATCACGCATGCGCTTGCCGGCGGGATGGTGGGTGCTGCTGGGCTTGAACCAGCGACCCCTTCCGTGTGAGGGAAGTGCTCTTCCGCTGAGCTAAGCACCCAACCAAGCCGCGCAATCTATAGTGCGGGCCGCGCCGGGTTTCAAGATAAGAGTAAAATGATGGGCGACATATTCCCACGCTCACCACCCGTTACGCATCATGTGATTGGTGCCCGGGGCGAGACTTGAACTCGCACGGCCTTGTTCAGGCCCGCGGATTTTAAGTCCGCTGCGTATGCCATTCCGCCACCCGGGCCATCACGCGCAAAGATAGTGGCACAGTTGGGCCGGCGACGCCAGCCGACAAAAAGCAAGTGGCCGGCTGCTCCTGGGGCACCTCGTAGAAGCTGATGTAGAACGGCTTGACGGCGACATCCTCGTGGACGGGCAGCTCATCGGACTTCCCTTTCTCGCTGCCCATCATGAACTTGCCGGGCATGACCAAGGCATACTTGATGCCGGTGTGGGCGCGCTGACGTATTTTCTGGGTAGGATGGCGTCAGCGGCCGGCGGGGCGGGGTTCTGGCTCCAAATGGCGGAGCC
>JAOACV010000620.1 GCA_026417675.1 Verrucomicrobiia bacterium | reverse complement strand
AAATGACGGAACGGTAGCCGCCGTCACCGGCACCAGTGCCGACAGCAATGACGTCGCGCTGTTGGCGGCGGCCCCAGCCACTGCCCGCCACGTCTCTCAACTGCGCGCACAACAGCATCAACGCTGGCAGCTTGCCGCCACAGCCAATGCCTTCCCTTGCGCTGCCTTCGGATCCTCTTGGGCGTGGATGGCTGTGAGCATCGAGGCACTGCCCCGCGTCCCCCACAGCGCCTCGGTGATGTCCTCCACAAGCCACGCGCTCACCCCCGCCAGATACACCGCCCCCAGCGCCTCTTCCACACTGGGCTTCCGCCGCCGATACCGCTCGATGATCTGCGTCTCAAACGGCGACTGCAGCGTCTCTCCGAACTGGCGCAGTTTTCCCACCTTTTCTTCACTCACCTCATTAGCATCCCGCCGCTGACGTCCAGCGCGGCCCCGGTCATGTAGCTGGCGCGGTCGGAGGCGAGAAAGATCACCGCGTTAGCCACTTCGGCGGGGTCGGCGACACGGGCGAGCGGGATGCGCTCGCGATACTTGGCCCAGTTTCTTTTCAGCGCCTCGGCGGCCATGTCGGTGTGCATGAAGCCGGGCGCGACGGCGTTGACGGCGATGCCGTGAGCAGCCACTTCGCGTGCGAGGGAGATGGTGAACGTAGCCAGGCCAGCCTTGGCGGCGGCATAGTGGGCGTGGCCGGTGGTGGAGCCGTGATAGGCGGCCTGCGAAGTGACGTTGACGATGCGGCCCACCCGCTTGGCCGCCAGCCAGCGGCGCACGACTTCGCGGCAGGTGAGAAACGAGCCAGTGAGGTTGATCGCCAGCGCAGTGTTCCACTCCGCCTCGGTCATGTCGCGCACGAGCGCCGTCGGCCAGCTCCCGGCGTTGTTGATGAGGATGTCCAGCGGCCCCAGCGCACCCTCGGCCTGGTCGAAGATTCTCCGCACGTCCGCCGCCTTCGACACGTCGCCGCGCACGGCAACGGCCTCGACGCCGAACTTTGCCTTGATCTCAGCAACCAGCCTGGCCGGGTTGGTGCGCGAGTAGTTGACGGCGACCTTGGCGCCCTCGGCGGCCAGCCCGAGGCAGATGGCCCGGCCTAGACCGCGGGAGCCGCCAGTGACCAGCGCGACTTTATTTTGGANATGCAGGTCCATGCGTGGATTGTGCGGGCGGCACTGTGTAACAAAGACGCGCGTGACGGGAGCAAGTTTTTCCGAGAGAACAAAAGAACATGGACGGCCGGCGCGAAGGTGCCTTGTTCCAGTTCCGGCAAGCTTTGCGGCAGGGAAAGTCACCGTGACGCCACCGAACCCACTGTGTCGGTGGGTCCTGTAAATCCCGGCCCGCCCGCCGCGACGTAGCCACGACTGGCGCCGCTGCTGTCGGGGCTGACCCAGAAGGCGTAAAGCGAGCCGTTGCGAAGGTGGAAACGGAACTTCACCGGTTTGCCGGCGAGCTTCGACAAGTCGTTCGCGCCTCTCCACTTTACCGGCTGCCTGGTGTTGTCGGCGCTGATGGGCACGCAGTTGGCACGCGTGAACGGCGCAATGGCTCTGCCGTCAGCATCGAGGACTTCGGCGAGAAGTTGACCTTTGGGGGCATCCACGTTGACAAGCAAGTGGCGCCCGCTGAAGCGCACTTCGCGTGTGGTCAGCGTGCCTTCCGTCGCGCCCGCGTCCATCGAGGTGAAACCGTCGCGCCGCAGCACCGCGAGGCCCGTGAAGGACGGATCCGGATGAAACGCGCCATCGTGGAAGCCCGCGCCGCCCGCGTAGAAATAGAGTTTGTCGCCCACGACGAGACAACAGCCGCCGGCGGACTGCACGTTGCCGAAGTTCCAGTCCTCCCGTTTCTCCGACACGGGGCAGAATGCGCGACGGTCGGGTCGCGTCCAGTGGAAGCCGTCACGGCTGAAGCCGATGCAGACTTCGTTGATCTTCGGACGCCTGACTTTATCGGCGGGATGGCCGCGCCAGATGGAGAAGCAACCCAGCATCAGGCTCTCGTAGGCGACGCAATCGAGGTTGTAGAGCTGCGAGGGCACGAGGTCCCACGGCCGCTCCGGGACGCGGCGCAGGTCGAGGTCGGAGCGATCAGGATCGAGTTTGTCGGCGCCAACCCAGAAGAGCCGCTCGCCCCACCTCGCCGGCGGGATGGGTTCCCGGCTTTCGACGTAACGCCGGCAACGGCTGACTTCCTTACCGCTTTCGCGCAGGCTGAAAACCCACACCTTGCGAAACGGATTGTAGAACACCGTGCTGCGGTCGCCGCAGTCGTCAGTCGTGGCAGCGAGTTTCCAGTGAATGCCGTCAGGCGAGAAGTGAATTTTGATCTTCTTCGGACTTTGCTTCTTGCCGTCCACGATCTTTTCCTCGCAGACCACGCGGAACATCTT
>JAOACV010000061.1 GCA_026417675.1 Verrucomicrobiia bacterium | reverse complement strand
TGCGCAAACTCGGCGAGACCGAGATTCGCGAGCGCGTCCAAGAGGCGCTTGCGGCGGTAAACCTGAGCGGCATGGAGCGCGAGGACCCGTTTACGCTGACCAAAGGCGGTCGTCAGCGCGTGGCGGTGGCGTCGGTGCTGGCGGCCAAGCCGGCTGTGATCATCCTCGACGAGCCGACAACGGGTCTGGACTACGCCGAACAGCGCGGGATGATGGACCTCGCTCGTCGCTTGAACCGCGCCGGCAGCACGATCATCTTCGTCACGCATCACATGTGGGT
>JAOACV010000619.1 GCA_026417675.1 Verrucomicrobiia bacterium | reverse complement strand
GGCTGGAGGATGTGCCGGAACCGCAGATCGGCATCAACGACGTGCTCATCCGCGTGGACCGCACGGCGATCTGCGGCACCGACGTGCATATTTACACGTGGGACGCGTGGGCGCAGAAGACGATTCCCGTGCCGATGGTAATCGGGCATGAGTTCGTGGGCGAGGTGGCGGCGGTCGGCGCGAACGTGAAGGACTTCTTCCCCGGCGAGCTTGTCAGCGCCGAGGGCCACGTCGTCTGCGGCCGGTGCCGCAACTGTCTGGCGGGCCGCCGCCATCTCTGCAAGGACACCGTCGGCATCGGCGTGAACCGGCCGGGCGCGTTCGCGGAATACATTGCCGTGCCGATGACCAACGTCTGGCACCACAAGAGCCATATTGACCGCGACATTGCGGCGATCTTCGACCCGTTCGGCAACGCGGTCCACACGGCGCTCTCGTTCCCGGTGCTCGGCGAGGACGTGCTCATCACGGGCGCGGGACCGATCGGCATCATGGCCGTCGCGATCGTCAAACACGCCGCCGCGCGCTACATCGTCGTGACCGACCTGAACGACTACCGGCTCGACCTGGCGAAGAAGATGGGCGCGACGGTCGCGCTCAACGTCAAGCACGGCAGCTTGCGCGATGTGCAAAAGCAGCTCGGCATGAAGGAAGGGTTCGACGTGGGCCTGGAGATGTCGGGCAGCCCGGCGGCGTTCCGGGACATGCTTGAGAACATGTGCCACGGCAGCCGCATCGCGATGCTCGGCATCCCGCCGGCGGAGATGGCGATTGACTGGAGCAAGGTCGTCTTCAACATGCTCACCATCAAGGGCATCTACGGCCGCGAGATGTATGAAACGTGGTATAAGATGACCGTCATGCTGGAGAGCGGGCTGGACATCTCGCCGGTCATCACGCACCGGTTCCACTACACCGAATTCGAGAAAGGCTTCGAGATCATGAAGTCCGGCCAGTCGGGCAAGGTGATTCTCTACTGGCGGGACAAGCCGTGACCTGTGCGAACCAACGGAGGCGCCCATGTTCGGCGACATGAAACAACACCTGGCCCGGCAGCTTGACGACACGCGGGCCGCGGGCCTCTACAAACGCGAGCGCGTCCTCGCGTCGCCGCAGTCGGCGCATGTGCGCGTGAGCGACGGCCGCGGGGTGCTCAACCTCTGCGCCAACAACTACCTCGGTCTGGCGCAGATCCGGAGGTGATCGCGGCGGCGAAGAAGGCGCTCGACCAATGGGGCTACGGCATGGCCAGCGTGCGGTTCATCTGCGGCACCCAAGCCATCCACAAGCAGCTTGAGCAGAAGATCAGCGAGTTCCTCGGCACCGAGGACACGATCCTCTACAGTTCGTGTTTCGACGCCAACGGCGGACTGTTCGAGACGCTGCTGGGCGAGCCGGACGCGGTCCTCTCCGACGAGTTGAACCATGCGTCCATCATTGACGGCATCCGGCTCTGCAAGGCGCAGCGGTTCCGCTACCGCAACAACGACATGCGCGACTTGGAGGCCAAGCTCCGCGAGGCGGCGGGCGCGCGGTTCCGGCTGATCGCCACCGACGGCGTGTTTTCCATGGACGGCTACGTCGCCAACCTGCCGGTCCTGTGCGATCTCGCCGAGAAATACAACGCGCTGGTGATGGTGGACGATTCGCACGCGGTCGGCGTGCTGGGCCGGCGCGGGCGCGGCTCGCACGAGCATCACGGCGTCATGGGGCGCGTGGACCTCCTGACCGGCACGCTCGGCAAAGCGCTCGGCGGCGCCAGCGGCGGCTACACCAGCGGCCGGCGCGAGATCATCGAGTGGCTGCGCCAGCGTTCCCGGCCGTATCTGTTCTCCAACACGGTCGCGCCGCCGATTGTGGCCGCCTCCATCGCCGCGCTCGACCTGCTGGAGCGCTCGACCGAACTGCGCGACCGGCTGGAGGCGAACACGAAGTTCTTTCGCGCGGGCATGACCCAACTCGGTTTCCACGTCCTGCCGGGCGAGCATCCCATCGTGCCTGTCATGCTTGGCGACGCCGCGCTGGCGGCGAGGTTCGCCGACGCGATGCTCGCCAAGGGCGTGTATGTGATCGGCTTTTCCTATCCGGTCGTGCCGCAGGGCCAAGCCCGCATCCGCGCGCAAATCTCCGCCGCGCATACGCGGGACGATCTGGCGTTCGCGCTGGAGAAGTTCGCGGAGGTGAAGCGGGAGCTGAAGTTGTAGCGCCGCGACCCGGGCGGTGCGGTTTCAACCCAGGTTCCTTGGCCGGCGTCTGGCCCAAAGTCCAAACTGATTGCCTACACCTTCCGGGCGAGCCTTTCGGCGACGGCCGCGGGCGGGTCGGTTGGGGCGACGGGGAGCCACTCCACGCGCGCCTGGTGGCGGAACCAAGTGATCTGGCGCTTGGCGAATTGGCGG